>NZ_CP053550.1:0-63872 GCF_015040335.1 Paenarthrobacter sp. YJN-D
ATTGGACTCCTGGTTCACGCCCCACGCTGGCGGACTTGCTATGAACCACCGGCCTCAACTCATCCTGACCCGTAGGGCACCGCCGCGCCCACCCCACACCAGGATCCAGGTCAGATGCCCGTAGCGACTCAGAGCGTCGTAGGAGGCGCCCACCAGGCCCGCGATCAACCACACGGCGATCACCGTTCGCAACGCGCCGTGGGTCCACCGCACCGACAGCCGTGTCAGCTCAGGATCGACCGGCGGGGGAACGGAGGGGTCGCGGGCATGGCTCCCCGGTCGCGTCGCGCTCACGTGTGCCCCCTCCGCACTCCCCGACTCACGCACTGCCATCGGCACGCGAAGCGTGTCCCGTAAGGGCCCGCCGCCGATGTATTGCGAGCGCCCTTGACGGTGTGCTCCATGTTCTCGACCCGGGCCTCGTGAGGGCGCTGACTGTTGCCTTGGCCGCCGCCCTCTCACGTCATGCGACGCGGACCGTTCTTGTCCACTCCGGGCCGAGCGTGAACGGGCTAGTTTGGGCGCGTGCGAACGCCTGAAGAACGCCCCTCGGGGGCCCGTTCGCCCGTCTGGGCGGGCTGAGGGACGCCGATGAGTTCTGCCCTGGAAAGACCGGCGGAGTCCCGACGGATACGCACCGCTTATGCCAGCTCCTTCGTCTTGTGTCTCATCATTGGTCTGGTTGGCCTTGTCGCGTTGGTCCTGGGTGGGGCACCGAGTGATCCGGGCCCGGGCCAGGGTGCCGATCTCGGTCGCTTCCGGCTCATCGCGACGCTGGTTGCCGTCGCGTGCATGTCACTCTCGATTGCCGGGGCACTGCTGCTCCGGCGGAGGTGGCGGCGCCGTCGAGCCCGCCTCATCTTCGCCGTCCCGCCAAGCTGGCCAACGCCGCCGGAGCGGTGGTCACCTCCAGTCGGTTGGAGCCCCAGCTCAGAATTCCCAGAACCGCCGTCGGGCTGGCAGTTCTGGCGTGAACATTGAGCCAGGCGTCAACGCCCCGTCGATTACGGCCCAGCTTTCAGCCGTCGTCGACACGTGGCGAACCGTTCGGGGTCACGCCCGCATCTGCCGCGTTGAGGGCGGGGACGCTCGCCCGCATCTGCCGCTGTAGGGGCGGGGACGCTCGCCCGGTCATGCCGCGATGGGCGTGCGTTCTTGCCCGGTGAGCCATCGTCTACTGAGATAGCCCGTGTGCTCGTGGACCCGCCATGAGCACACTTGTCCTGTCGGCAGAGCCGGGAGCAGGGCGGGTCACCGCGCGAGGCGGATGTCGACATCTCGTTCTACGTAGCCCCACTCGGGGGTCGTGCGGAGTCGGTCTACGAGCTCCTCGAACGCGGGGGCGTCTTGGGGGGCGTACTCGAACCAGGTGAGGAAGTCGAAGGGCTCGCCCAGGTCATGGCCGTGGTAGAGCTGGCGCGCGACTGCCGGCAGGTACTCCAACCCGACCGCGATGTGGTGGGAACTCTCCTCGAGGAGGTCACGGCGTTCGTCCTGAGCGAGCTGCCACCAAGCATCGGACTTGGTGATGGGGATGAGAGCCGCCCGGGTTGCTTCGGGCCGGCCGAGCTGTGGCTGCTTGGCGTCCAGTGCCTCCTGCTCCTCGCGTCGGGTGTAGCGCGTGTAGCTCGTCGTCCCGCGCAGCACCCAGGCCGCCTCGACGTCGCCTGCACGTGACCCGTCGAGCACGGCCAACCGTGAGACCACCGGCAAGGACGGACCAGTCACCGGCTCGATGCGTTCAACCTGCCAGGCGCCCACCCGGCCTCCGGCAAAGACGTTGAGCGGCATGGAAACGACGTTACCGCACCCCTGCGGAATTTGTCAAGGTAGTTGAGGCCGGTGGGTGTTAGGCGGCTAGCTCGATGCCGGTGTTGTCGGCGGGTTGGTTGATCCAGGCCGTCGGTGGGATGGCCAGGATCTTCGGATCGCGGTTGGTGGCGAATCGTTCGGGGTTGCGGGCGCGGGCGGCGGCCAGGACGAGAGCCCGCTCGCCAGCCTTCGCCGCGGCGAGGCCGTAGTGGACGTCAGCGGGGGTGTTCAGTCCGATGCCGGTGTGGTGGTGGTGATGGTTGTAGCCGGCGACGAAGTCGGCCATGAACGACCGGGCGTCAGTCAGGGAGCCGAAGCGTTCGGGGAACACGGGCGCGAACTTCAACGTCTTGAACCACGCTTCGGAGTAGGGGTTGTCGTTGCTCACCCGGGGCCGGCTGTGTGACTTGGTGACCTCCAGGTCCGCCAGGAGCGCCGCGACGGTCTTGGACGTCATGGACGTGCCCCGGTCGGCGTGCACGACCTGCGGGATGCCGTGGACCCCGAAGATCTCCTTCATCATCTCGGCCGCCAGGACGGCGGACTCGGCCGCGTGCACGTGCGCGCCGACGATGTAGCGGGAGTAGATGTCGATCATCACGTAGGCGTCGAAGTAGGTGCCCTTGATGGGCCCGGCGAGCTTGGTGATGTCCCACGAGTAGACCTGCCCGGGGGCGGTGGCGACGAGCTCGGGGATGGTCCGGGCCGGGTGGCGGGCCAACCGGCGGCGCTCCTTGATCTGCGCGTTCGCGGTCAACACCCGGTAGATCGTGGAGATCGACCCCAGATACACGCCCTCGTCGAGCAGGTGGGCGTAGATCTGGATCGGGGGCAGGTCCACGAACCTGGGGCTGTTCACGACCGCCAGGACCTCGGCCCGTTCCGCGTCGGTGAGCTTGTTCACCGGCACCCGGGCCCTGGTCACCACCGGGGTGCGGGGGCGGCGGGTCGCGGTCGCCCGCGACACCCCGACCAGGATCGCCGCGGCCCGGGTCGGGACCCCCGCACCGGTCAGCTCACGGTAGGTAGCCATCAACGCGTGGTGTGCTCGGAGTCGTCCCGCGATCTCTTGGTAAGCACGTCCAAGAGATCGTGTGCTTTTCCCATGATCACCAGCGCCGCCTCGGTCGTCACCAACCTCCGCTCGGCCTTGTCGAGCTGACGGCGCAACCGGGCGATCTCCGCCTGCTCGGCCGACAGCCGCCCGATCTTCTCCCCAGGTTGTTTCCCCGCGAGGACCCCTGCGTCACGCATCCGGCGCCACTCGCTGACCAGCGAGGAGTACAACCCGTGCTCGCGCAGGTACGCACCGCCCAGGCCGCTGGCGACGGCCACCTCGTAGGCGGCCAGGTGGTCAAGCTTCTGCGCCGAGGAGAACGACCTCCGCGAGGTCGGACCCCCCGAACGAGGTCCGGGACTGGGCATACGACCATCGTCGCGCACCGCGATCAAAGACGAACTCATGATGATTGGACTCCTGGTTCACGCCCCACGCTGGCGGACTTGCTATGAACCACCGGCCTCAACTCATCCTGACCCGTAGGGGATCGCCGACCCGATGGTCGCAAGCATCAGCTGCCGATCTGCGGCGTATGGGTTCGGGCGGCGCGCAGGCCGTTGAGGATCACGATGACCTCGGCGACTTCGTGAACCAGGACCACGGCAGCGAGCCCCAGGACACCGAAGAGGGCGAGTGGGAGCAGCGCGGTGATGATCAACAGAGACAGGATGATGTTCTGGTTGATGATGCGGCGACCCCGACGGGCGTGGTCAAACGCTCTGGGGATGAGACGCAGGTCGTGGCCGGTGAACGCGATGTCGGCGGACTCGATCGCGGCGTCCGATCCGGTCGCGCCCATCGCGATGCCGATGTCGGCTGCCGCGAGAGCGGGCGCGTCGTTGATGCCATCGCCGATCATCGCGACCGGTCCTGCCTCGGAGAACGCTCCGATCGCGGCGGCCTTGTCTTCAGGGCGCAGTTCTGCGCGGACGTCGACGATCCCCGCCTGGGCGGCAAGGGCCTGCGCTGTGCGGGTGTTGTCGCCGGTGAGCATCGTCATTCCGACCCCCTGGCTTGCGAGGGTACGGACGACCTCGGGGACCTCGGGGCGTAGTTCATCTCGGACGCCGATCGCGCCGACTGGCGCTCCGTCTCGGTGCACGATCACGACGGTCATGCCTTGCTCTTCCAGTCCCTCGACCCGGTCGCCGAGCTCACCGGCGTCGAGCCAGCGCGGGCTGCCGACGGTGATCGTCGAACCATCGGCGGTGCCTTCGATGCCGTGCCCCGCCTGCTCAGTCACATCCGCCGCTGCCGTGACGCCCGGGGCGGCGGCGGTGATCGCCGCGGCGAGAGGATGAGTGCTGTGGTGCTCCAGCGCAGCGGCCCATGCGAGCACCTGTGCCTCGGTCAGGCCGTCGACGGTGAGGACCGCGGTGACGGCAGGCTCGTTGCGGGTGAGAGTGCCGGTCTTGTCAACGGCCACGTGCCGGACGGTGCCGAAACGCTCGAAGACCGCTCCAGATTTGATGATCACTCCGAACTTGCTCGCCGCGCCGATGCCGGCGACGACTGTCAGCGGGACGGAGATCGCTAGTGCGCAGGGCGAGGCTGCCACCAGCACCACGAGGGCGCGCGTTGTCCACAGCTCTGGATCGCCCAGCAGCGAGCCGATGATTGCGACCAACGCAGCAAGAATCAGGACACCAGGGACGAGCGGTCGGGCGATCTTGTCGGCTAGGCGGGCACGTTCGCCCTTCTCGGTCTGCGCCTTCTCGACCAGCTCCACGATCGTGGTGAGCGAGTTGTCGGTGCCCGCCGCGGTCGCCTCGACTTCCAGTGCGCCGGTGCTGTTGATTGCGCCAGCCGAGACTGCGTCACCGGGCTCGACCTCGACCGGGATCGATTCGCCCGTGATCGCCGAGGTGTCCAGGCTGGAGCGTCCCGCCCGGACGACGCCATCGGTCGCGATCCGCTCTCCCGGGCGGATCACCATGAGCTGGCCGACGGTCAGGTCTTTCGCCGCGACCTCGACGGAGGCTCCGTCGCGCAGCACGGTCGCGGTGTCCGGCACGAGCTTCAGCAGCGCCCGCAGACCACCGCGGGCGCGATCCATCGCCTTGTCTTCTAGCGCCTCGGCGATGGAGTACAGGAACGCGAGTGCGGCCGCTTCCTCGACGTAGCCGAGGATGACCGCGCCGATCGCACTGATCGTCATCAGCAACCCGATGCCGATCCTGCCCTTGAAGAGCCTGCGGACCGCGCCAGGTGTGAAGGTCGACGCGCCCAGCAGCAGGCCGATCCAGAACAAGACCAGAGCCACGGTCTCAGCCCCGGACCGCTCAGAGATCAGACCACTGAGAAAGGCGACACCGGAGAAGATCGGAACCAAGACACCGCGGTCCTTCCACCATGGCCGCTCCGCGCCCTCAACCTCCTCGCCCGTCGGCGTCGCACTCTCGTGCTCGCACCCACACGCCGCGCTCATGCACCCGCTCCAGTCCCGCAGCAGCCCGGCACCGTGCACGTCGAGTCCACGCAGGGAGCCTGCTCGTCCACGGCGAGTGTCACGTCCACCAGAGCGACGAGGGCCGCAGCGAGATGTGGGTCGGCGATCTCGTAACGAGTCTGCCGTCCTTCGGGCTCTGCGACGACGATCCCGCAGTCTCGCAAGCACGTCAGATGGTTCGACACGTTCGAGCGAGTCAGCTCCAGCTCGTGCGACAGCACAGCCGGGTAGCTCGGGCTATCAAGGAGGGTCATCAGGATCCGGGAGCGCGTCGGGTCCGCCATGGCCCGGCCGAGCCGGTTCATGACGTCGAGGCGCGAAGCAATAGTCAGCATGTGCTGAACTATACAGTGCTCGCTGACCTTTTGTCAGTCTGGCTATCCGCCACGGAACACGCGAGAGGTCGCAACTTCAGCTGCGCTCAGGCGACCGACGACTCCGCCCTGGCAAGGTCGACGCAGCACACCGAGGGCGTGTCGAGCCTGTCTGGGTTGTCCAGGCCTCGCAGATGGCGACGGGTCTGCCCGTGCTCACCGCGCACGTGGTGGTCGATGCCGCGTGCTTCTACGACTGGCACGTCACTTCCGAATCCCTCGGTATAGTTCAGCGAACGTTGACCTATGGGCCTGGCAGAACGCCGGGAACCAGACCTGGAGGCCACTCTGACTCGCAGTCGGCAGATCTCTCTTGCACTCATCGCGGCGGCCTGATCGCTCTCGTCGTCGCTGTACTGCTCACCCGACCGGACTCTTCGTCGCCCGGCGCGGACGCTCCCCAGGGTTCACTCGAGAATCTGGTCCGTCCCGACAGCCCACGCATGACCGATGGTGATCAGGTTCAGCTGGTGGAGTTCCTCGACTTCGAGTGCGAGGCGTGCATCGCCCTGTACCCCCATGTGGAGGACATCAAGGACCGGTACGGCGACCGTGTCGAGTTCGTCGTGAGGTACATGCCTCTTCACGTGAGCTCGGTCAATGCTGCCTTGGCCGCTGAGGCTGCAGGCCGGGGTTACTCTCGCCGCCATCTTCGTCCACTGGCTCATCTGGGTGAGCCTGTATCGGATCGGCGCGTTGTGCCCGTACTGCATGGCCGTGTGGGCGGTCGCCATCCCACTGTTCGTGATCGTCACCCAACGAAACCTGCGCCTGCTGCCAGGCCAGACCGGCTCACGACGGGCCTGTACGGGCACGTGGGTCCACGCCTACCAGACTCCAGCCCTGGTCGGTTGGTTCCTCCTGGTCGCCGCGTTGAGCGCGGTGCGCTTCTGGGACTACTGGATCACACTCCTCGCCTGATCGAGGTCCTTCCTCACGTCCGACATGTCGATGTCCACGTACGTCGAGGTCAACGCGTGCTGCGGGCCGCCGACCTCACTCCAGAGCTCGTCGACGCTGCCACAGAAGCCCTCCTCATGAGCCACCGAAAGTTCTCAGAAACACGCCTCGAAGCGATGCGATTCACACCAGAGCGCCGACACGCCGAGCATCGGTCAACCGAAACTCACCACCGAAACCTAGACGCACCGAAACCACCGCTGGACCGTTTTCGGTTGCTCCGGTAGAATGGTCTCAGACCCAGGAGAGGGGAGCCCCACCGTGGCTACGAAGTTCGACATCGAGGACCGCTGGCCCGAGCTGTTCGTGCAGCTCGACGAGACCCAGCGTCGCGCCGTGGTGCAGTCGCTCGCCAGCGCTTGGCACGAGGGGTGGACCCCGAACCGCGAGGACGTGGAGAACCTGACCGACGAGGCCCGCGGCGCGATCGACGCCGAGGAGTACCGCCGGCGCGCCCACGCCGCCGCGCGGCGACGGACGGTCGCCGTCGCGCGCTGATGGCGTTCGACACCTGGGAGTCGTACTTCTACCCGCCGCCCGACGAGGGCACGCTGCGCAACCTGTTCGACGAGCGCGACCCGGTGGTACTGACCAGGTTGGAGTACGTCGAGACTGCACGCCGGCAGCGCGAGCTGCTGGCCGGTCAGGTCGCCATCCCCAAGACCTACGACGCCGACCATGTGCGGGCGATCCACCGGCATCTGTTCCAGGACGTCTATGCGTGGGCGGGGGAGTTCCGCAGCGTGAACATCTCCAAGGGCGCCGGCCGCGGTTTCGGGGACGTCAAGACGGGCGAGGTCGACCAGCTCCTCGACGACGTGCGCAAGCGCGTTGCCGGCACCGATTGGGGACGGCTGGACCGCGACACGTTCGCAGAGCGAGCCGCGACGGTGTTCGCCTACCTGAACCAGGCGCACCCGTTCCGTGAGGGCAACGGACGGACCGGGAAGGTGTTCATGGAGCACGTCGCGGAGCGATCGCGCTTCACTCTCGACTTCGGCCAGGTGACCCCGGACGTGTGGAACCAGGCATCGCAGCTCAGTCGGCCCGACATGTTCTCCTACGCACCCGAGCCGGCCTCGCTCGTGCCGGTGTTCCGTGCGATCGCTGCGCCGCGCACGAGCGGGCCGTCGACGTCGGCGCCGCCTGGCCCTGGACGCTCGGCTGCGCGTGCGTCCTATCCGCGGGCTGCGACTCAGGCGACCAACCAGCCACCCCAGACAGGACCGCAGAGAGGCCCCCAGGCGCGCCACGGCGGCCCGTACATGCCGGGCCGAGGCAGCGGAACCGGACAGGGGAGGTGAGGCCGTCATGAGCAACCTCGTGGGCTACGCACGAGTCTCGAAGCGCGAGCAGAACCCCGAGGCTCAGGAGGCCGAGCTGCGTGCCGCCGGCGTCGAGCGTGTGTTCGTCGACCACGGCGAGTCAAGTCGGGTCAAGGACCGCCCGCAGTGGCTTGCGTGCCTGGACTACCTGCGTCCCGGCGACACCCTCATGGTGCGTCGCCTCGACCGCATCGCAGGCAGCGAGACGATGGCGATCCAGACCATCAACGAGCTGCACGAGCGGGGCGTGAACATCAAGAGCCTGACCGAGCCCGATATCGACACGACTACCCCGATGGGGCGCGCACTGTTCGGCATCGTCGCCGTGTTCGCGCAGCTCCGCGTCGACACCATCCGGGACAACACCAGGCGCGGCCTGGCGCACGCTCGTGCTCAGGGCCGTGTCGGCGGCCGACCGTCGGTGATGACGCCCGAGCGCATCGCGGCGGCCGTGAAGATGCGCGCCGAGGAGCACAGCGTCGCGCACATCGCGAAGGTGCTCGGAGTCGGCGCCTCGTCGGTCTCCCGAGCCCTCGCCAAGGTGGACGACGAGGCCGAGGCGACCGTCTCGCCGTAGGCGGTCCTGACCGCTCCTGCCCATCCCCCCGATAAATGCCGCCCTGCACACCACAGACCCCCGTCAAGGGTGCGGCGTAGCCGCATCACGCAGTGACGCGGAGCGCCCTTGACGGGGGTCTGTGGTGTGTGATCCTTCGGCGTCGGGGGGAGGGGGACCGTGCACCCAAGGAGGCCGTGCACGGGCCGCACTACCTCGACGCGACCGAGCAGCGGAACGGGACGGTGCGGCCTGTGTGCGGGCGGGCAGATGGGTCCCGCTGTCCACCTGTGGGCGGGTCCGGCCCCGGCGTTAGCCGGAGCCGTCCACAGGTGGTCAGGGGGCAATGTCACGCAGCGTCCTGGTCTCCCTCGACCGCGGAGCGGTCATCGCTCGGAGCAGTCGGCTCAGGAGCCGGGGGAGCGGGCCGCGAGGCCGCGGGCTTGCGCGCAGCGCGGCGGCGCGTACGAGCCTTCTTGTCAGGCTCCGGCAGGCCGATCTTGCGCAGCTCGTCGGCGGACCATCCCGCGCTCACGGCGGCGTTGTACGCCTTGACGTCGGCGCGCTCGGCGTCGCCCACCCGCTGCGCGATGCGGGCTTCCAGCTCGGCCCGCTCACGGTCGGTCTCCTCGCGCACGTCTGCGACGTGCTGACGAGCCTCGACGGCCTGGCGAATGGTGTCGATCCGATCGTCCAGTACGCGCTTGGCGCGGTCGATCGCTTCCTCTGGTGTTGGTGTCGTAGCCATGACTCCATCGTACGGAGTCGTGTTGTCTACGTCGACGTCTCGCGTCGACTGAAAAGCATCGTCGCGGCGGAGCCGCGACCGCTCCCGTCTGCCGACGTGAGCAACCCCGAATCGAGTCCCAGACGGAGCAAGCTAAAGACTTAGCACGGCTAAGTGGCTTGAATCCTCGACTTGGCGCCGCGGATCGGGCACACTAAGAGTGTGGTCCCCGCACGAGGCGGGGTCGCTGCGCTGGGCTGGAAGGCAGGTGATCTGATGAGCGAGGAGGCTCCCAAGGGTCGCCTGTTCGCGCGACGTCGCCGGGCGAACGTCGACGGTGGGCGGCAGCACCGTCACGAGGTGAAGGTGTCGCCCGAGGAAGAAGGCATGTTGCTACGTCTCGCGGAGGCGCAGCACGTGACGATCCCGCGGCTGCTCGTCGAGTCCGCGCTGGCGTCCGCGACGTCGGAGACTCCCACCGAGCGGCGCAACGCGATGGCCGAGCTGTTCGCGCTGCACCGGCTGCTCGCGGCCGTCTCGAACAACGTCAACCAGATGGCTCGTGCGACCAACGCGACCGGCGAGGTGCAGGCGGAGATGAGCGCGACGCTCGACGCCGTGCGCCGTACCGCGGTGCGCATCGACGACGCGATCGACGGGCTGAGCCTGCCATGATGCCGAACGTTGTCCGCGGCGACAGGATGGCCGGACTGCTGACGTACCTGACCGGTCCGGGACGCGCGAACGAGCACACCGAACCTCACCTTGTCGCCGGTGACGAGGCGATGATGGCGTGGCACGACGACGACGAGCTAGGCCGCGATTCGGCACTGGCGATCGCGCGTCACCTCGACCGCCCGCGTACCGCGTACGACGTGGACGTCAAGGGCGGCCACGTGTGGCACTGCTCGCTGTCTCTGCGAGCCGACGAGGGCGCCCTGACCGACGAGCAGTGGGGAGCGATCGCCCGCGACTTCATCACCGCGATGGAGTTCGATGACAACGAGGGCACGAAGGCTCCGTGCCGGTGGGTTGCCGTGCGACATGGTGTGTCGAAGAACGGGAACGACCACATCCACATCGCGGTGAATCTGGTGCGCGAGGACGGCACCAAGGCGTCGACGCACCACGACTTTCGACGCGCTCAGACAGCCGCTCGTGCACTCGAAGCTCGGTATGGGTTGGAGGAGTTGGAGTCGGTGCGCGCGGAGCGCTCGACGCGCGGGTACAACCCGGCCGAGCGCGAGGCGCAGGCACGTGCCCGTGCCCGCGCGAAGTACGAGCGCACGCGCACCAAACAGGGCACCGAGATGCCGGCGTGGGAGCACCTGGAAGGAGCGGACCGGCAGGCGCGGATCGCGTCGGAGCTGCGCACCGACCAGCCGCGCTACCTGCTCGCATTGAAGGTTCGCGGCTGCGCGACAGCGGCACAGGACGAGGCCGAGTTCGTGCGCCGGCTGCGGCGCGAAGGACTCATCGTTCGACCGCGGTTCGCGGACGGTCGCACCGACGTCATCACCGGCTTCTCGGTGGCCGAGCGGCCCGAGGCCGGGGAACGCCCGATCTGGTACGGCGGTGGTCAGCTCGGCCGCGACCTGGCGCTGCCTCGACTGCGCGACGGATGGCCGGACACGCCCAGCGGAGCGAGCGAGGCGGCCGCGGAGTGGAACGCGGCGAAGCGAGGCCGGCGCGTCGTCGCACCGGGACGTGAGACGGCCGAGCCTGACCCCGAGCTGTGGGACCGGCGCAACGAGGAGCTGCGCGCCCTCGTCGATCGCCTGCGGGGCGTCGACGTCGACGACCGCGACACCTGGGCGACGGTGGCGAGGCAGACCGCGGGCGCTCTGGCCGCGTGGTCGAACGCGACCGAGGAGACGCCCGGCGACCTCGCCGCGGCGGCCGACGCGCTGTCGCGCTCGGCGCAGACGCACGAGCGGACCGTACGCCCGCACAAGGCGGGCACGGTCGCCATCTCCGGGGCGGCGATGCTGCTCGCCAGCGCAGCGCGCGGCGGTCAGGGGACCGTGGCGCAAGCGGTCATGGTGCGGCAGCTCCTCCGGCTGACACAGGCCGTCTACGACGCCTCAGTGGCCGCCGGCCAGGCACGGCAGGCGAGGCTCCTCGCCGAGGACACCCGTGCGCGGCTCGTGCGGCTACGTGAGGCCCTGCCGGCACCTGCCGCGGTGGGCGCGGCCACGCCGGCGGGCACGCCGTCGACGAGCCCGAAGCTCGACCCGGAGGCACAGGCCGTGCTCGACCGGCTACGCGCTGGGCAGGCGCACGACGCGACGCGCGCAGCGTCGCCGCTGCCCTCGAAGATCGAGCCAGCCAAGCGTGCAGAGACGATACGACCGGGCGCAGATCGCGGACCGGAACGATAGGAAGGAGGGCCGGTCATGGCCGAGGAAACCGACGGCATCGAGGAAGCGTTCGAAGGCCAACTACGGGTGCTGGTCACCGCTGCCGGACAGGTGGGGGAACGACTCGCGCGCGCCCGCGAGGAGGCGCTTCGCAACGCACAGGCGCGCAGCGAGCAGGAGCACCGCGAGCTGCAATCGCGCATCGAGGCCGAGCGGCGCGCCGCCCGCGTCGAGATGGCGAACGTGCACCGCTCGGACTGGTGGGACCGTGCGACACCCGAGCAGATCGGGCGCACCTACCAGGTGGCCCGTGCGTGGTCCCAGGAGGACCCCGAGGCGGTTCGTGCCGAACAGCGGGTGCGTGACGAGGTGCGCGCACGGTACGGCATCGAGGTCAACGACGCCGGGGCCGACCCGGAGGCGGTACGCCAGCGCATCCGGCTCGAACTGGATCGCGCCGAGCGCGACCGCGCGGGCGGGGATGCAGAACGGGGACGCTCCGCGGCCGAGCAGGCCGAGGCACAGCGGCTCCTCGCGCAGGCCAACCAGGAGGACCAGCGTGCCGAGGAGGCCAGGGCAGCGGCCGAGCACGAGCCGGACCCCGAGGAGCGGGCACGCGCGGCCGCCGAGGCCGAGCAGCGCGGAGCGACGGCGGACCGGGCACGGGAGGACGGGCGCACCCTGTACGACAGCGCCGAGCGGCGCGAGGGCACCGCACGCGACCTCGAAGCCAAGGGCATCAACCGGGAGGCGGTGGCCACCAGGATGCGCGCCGACGTCAGCCAGGCCAAGCCGGCGACCGAGGCCGTCAAGGCCGGTGCCGCGGCTCGCACACCCAAGGCTCGGAAAACTCGAGGACGGGCCGCGCAGGTGCAGCGCACCGGGCTCGATCGGTGACCGCCGGGCGTCACGCACAGCAGAGAGGGACCGCCACCCCACGGGGTGCGGTCCCTCTCGTGAGTGGAGGTCAGTGCGCGTCGTCGACGGGCGGCTCGTCCGTCTCCTCGCGTACGTCGGGGAACATGCCCTCCGGCGGTGCCACGTAGGGCAGCGGCTCGCCCCGCTTGGACGTGTTCTCCTCGCCCTCCGTCGCGGTGGCGAACGGGCCGTCAGGGTCCATCAGCACCGCCATGTGGTGGTCTGCGTGATCGCGCCACCACACGCTCATCCCGGTGGCCGCGTCCTGGCGCAGGTGCTCCCACGATCGCCACAGAGCTTCGAGACGAATCACTGCCTCGTCGTGCTCCCACCACCGGCCGGCCCAGCACCGATGCCGGCCGTCGATGCGCCGGCGGTAGACGTTGCGCAGGTACTCGCGTACGAACTCGTCGACGCTGCCGTAGTACAGCTCCGGGGCCGGCTCGGCGTCCTCTGGCCCCTCGACGTGCGCGGCGATCGCCGCGGCCGCCGCCTCGTCGGCGCGCCGGCGGATCGCTTCGCGCACCTCCGGGGTCATGAGCTTCTTGACGGCCTCGTGCGCCGCGGTCGAGACCTCTTTGCCGACCGCGGACTGCACCGCGGCGTCGACGAGGTGCCCGGCCAGCGATCGCACGTCGACACCGAACGTCGGCCCGTCGGGCTCGTCGACGTCGATCGGCTGCGCCTCGACGCCTTCCAGCTCGTCGTCTCCCCAATCGCTCACGAGGGTGCTCCTTCCGTCGACAGGGCCGCCTCGACGGCCGCCAGCTCGCTTTGAGCCTCGCGGATCGTGCGCTCGGCCTTCGGGTCGTGCGCAGCGATCGAGGCCGTCACTGCGTCAGCGTGCGGGCCGGTCATCCACGGCACCGTACGGATGAGCGTCGGCCGAGAGCCGGAGGACAGGACGACGGCGCGGCCCTTCGGCATCGCCGCCAGGTCCGCGACGTCGAGGATGCGCTCACGGTGGAGCTGCTGGGAGACGGTGCGGTGGCCACGGCCGTAGGAGGTCGAGGAGGACAGCCGGTCGTAGTCACCGATGACCTTCGACAGGTGCTCCAAGAAGGCGTCCTCGTCGACGCCACCGCCGTAGACCTTGACGTTCGACGCCGACCAGAGCTTGCGCATCCCGGACTCGCCCCACACCTCGACGCCCTGGGACCAGGACTGCAAGATCGTCATCAGGACGATGCCCCGGCTGCCGTAGTGGGAGTACAGGTCGGGAAGTGCGCGCCACCGGCACACGTTGGCCGCCTCGTCGAGGACCCCGAGCAGCGGGGTCCTCAGCCGGCCGCCGGCGGAGCGTGAGGCCAGCTCCTCCGCTGCCTCGACGACGGCGACGGTGAGCGCCGTCACGAGCGGGCCGGCGGTGCCGCGGCCCTCCTTGGACAGCGAGTAGAGCGTGCCGCCGTCGGCACGCACGAAGTCCTCCGGGCTGAACTGCTTGCGCGGGTCCGCGGCGCCCTGGGGCGTCACCCAGCGCGCCACCTGACGATTCGTCAGGCAGGACGCCATCTGCATGGCCGTGCCGAAGATGCCCCCGCGCTGCTTCTCCGGGGCGGAGACGACGCCGGCGACCTGATCGGCCGTGAGCGCGAAGTCGTGCTCACGCAGAATGTCGACGGCGGTCTCGTCGGTCGGGCGCGTCAGCCACGTGTAGACGTCGGTGATCGGCCGATGATCGAGCGCGGCGGCGAGCAGGAGGCCGGCCAAGAGGTCTTGGCCGGCCGGGTCGAAGTAGGCATCGGTCTTGGCGCCAGGATCGCGGCTGCCCGACGCGAAGTGCTCGGCCAGGCGCGCGGCCTTCACCTCGTCGGTGACGTAGGAGAGCGGGTTCCACCACCAGGTAGGTTCTTCGAGCGCGATCGCCTGCGGGTCGAACGCCCACACCGGGCCGGCGGCGGCCCGCACGTCCCTGGTCGCGTCGACGACGTCGCGCTTGTTCGAGGTCACCAGCACGGAGCCCGGCGCGTCCAGGATCGCCGGCACCGCCCGCGAGGTGGTCTTGCCGGTGCGCGGACCCCAGATATCGATGTGCATGTCCTCCCACGAGCCGTAGAGCTGCTGGCCGGCGGCGACCGTCCGTCCGATCGGCACGCCCGGCGCGCCACTGACCCCGAGCCGTTCCGCCTTCGCCGTCACGCTCTTGCGGCTCAGGTCCTCGACGTCGCGGCCGCGACCCATGTAGGAGGCGGCGCGGTCGACGCGGGAGCGGCGCCGGCGCATGCGCCGCAGCGCCAGGCCGATCAGCACACCGAGCGCCAGGAGCAGCGCTCCCATGACGCCGAGGACCCACCAGCCGGCAGCACCAGGCCACGTCAGGTCGCCACCGAGGAGCCCGAACAGGACCGAGAACGGGTCGGCGGGCACCTCAGTGCCCGTGCCGGCGAAGCGGTGCCCGAGGTGCATCGCGGCGTAGACCGAGCCGACGACGACCACCACGAGCACGACGGCGATCCAGACCAGGACCGCCTCAGCAGAGAGGCCGCCGGGGTCCCGGCGGCGGTTGTTCGGGGTGCTCATGTGCTCGCTCCTTCGACGGCCCGCAGCGCGCGACGGCCCACGCGAGACTGCTCGTGCCACAGCTTGTTGGTGTCGTTGATCGACAGCTCCGTGGCGGTGAGCTGCACGTTGACGGGGATGCCGGGGCGGCCGCCGACCTTGACGAGGAACTTGCCCCGTCCCGGCGGTTCGGCCTCGCGGCCGGTCGAGGGGTCCCAGGCCGGCGGGTCCTGCCAGCCGATCAGCAGCTCTTGCTCGGCCTGGGAGAAGGGCACCGCGGCGCTCAACTGAGGCATCTCGGCCGAGGGCAGTCCGCCGCAGATCACCATGCCGGACCGCTCGACGAAGCCGCGGGCCTTCATGCGGTCCTCCTCGCTGGACAGCGCGAGCAGGTCGCTCATCGTGTGCGAGATCATCGCCATGCCGACACCGCGCTGCCGGTTCAGTCGCGTCAGCGCGTCGACGCGATCGACCATGCCGCGCCCGGCGCGCAGCGCGCGCCACAGCTCGTCGAGGATCACGAAGTAGTGCCGGCGCGGTTCCAGACCCGCGTCCGCGAGAGCGTTCGCGACGTTCACCGTGCCGAAGCCGGCTGACCAGCACGCGAGCAGAGTCGCTGCCTGTAGGTCCATCTCGGAGTCGTCGATCGCGCTCACGTCGTAGACCACCGGGGCGTCCCGGCGCATCGGGTTGGTGGTCTGGCGTGCGAACGTCTCTCCGAGTCGCCCACCGCCCACCAGGCCGATGAGGGAGGCTTCCAGGTCCTCCGTGATCGCCTTGTAGCGAGCATCGTCGCCGCGGTCGAGAGCGACGGCGCGCACCTCCGGGGGACCGTCCTGGATCACGCGCAGCAGATCGCCCAGCACGGGCACGCCGTGGTGGTGCTCGTCGAGATGCTTCAACGCCCGGTCGATGATCGTCTCCTCACGATCGGTCGGCGGGGTCGATCGCAGGATCGTCAGGAGCGCCGACACCATCGTGTGCCGGCGCCCGTGAGCGTCCGCGAGGACCTGCGAGGCCTCCTTCTCGAAGCCCGCCTCGCGCAGCCGCGCGGCGGCCTCCGTCGCCTCGCCGGGGTCGAGAATGTTCAGGTAGCCCCGGCCGCGGCCGAGCGTGATGACCTGGCCGCCCAGCGCCTCGATGAGGTCGACGTAATCGGGCTTCAGATCGCCCAGCACCAGCGGCATCACGCCGTAGCCGGCGAGCCCTGTCGCCATGCGCCGCACGATCGTCGACTTGCCCAGGCCCGGCTTGCCGAGCACGAACGCCGACGGGTTGGAGATGAGCTTCGCGCGCTGGAACCACGAGATGGGATCGCAGCACAGCGTCGCGCCGGTGTGAATGTGCCGACCGAGGGGCACCCCGACCATCGGGGTGCCCGTACCGATCGAGAACGGCCACATGCCGCACACCTGCACCGTCGTGCCGCGCCACTCGTCGGCCTGCTGGACGTAGGTCGAGGTGCCCCGGCCGCGGCCCAGCCACCCACGCATCGGCGGCCGCTGCGGACGCAGCTCGCGCGGCTGTTCGACCTTCGCGCTCCCACGCTTCTGACGCGATCGCTTCCCGCTCACAGCTTCTCCCTCAGCTCGGCCGGGACCTTGATGTGCTTGGGCAGCACCAGGCCCAGCGGCAAGGCCGCGGCGAACGCGCTGTCCTGGCTCCCGTAGACGGGACGCAGGCGCAGGCGAGCGGTCGCCGCGAGGTTGTCGATCGCCGCCCGAGCGTCGGCCTGCTTGGACAGGTCCATCACCGTGGCGGTCACGAGCATCCCGAACTGCACCAGGCCCGCGCCGGAGGCCTCCTCCTGCGCGGTGGCCGACGCGGCGCGCACGGCCAGGCTGTCGCGCGCGGCCGGCTTGCTCGTCGAGGTGACCCGGAACTCGGCGGCGCGCAGATCCGCCTCGACGATCGCGGCCGCCTTCGCGGCGTCGATCGGCCGGTACAGCAGCGTGATGCGCTTGCGCGCGATATCGCGGTGCGGTGCCAGGAGCCGCGCCAGGACGCCGCTCTGCACGTTGCCACGGGGTGCCTGCGTCATGGCCCAGGTGCACGAGGTCCCGGAGTCGTGACGGTAGCGGTCCCAGGACGCCTGAGCCGCGGAGGGGCCGACGTCGGTCCAGAACACCTCCGGTGTCTCACCCGCGGCGTGCGCCTCGTCGATGAGCACCGCGGCGGCCGGGTCGTAGGCGACCCGCACCACCTCGCACAGCTCCTGAGCGGACAGGGGATGCGCGGCGCCCGCGCCGGTGGCTTGCAGACCGGCGGTCAGCCCAGGCAGCCGGGCCGCGAGCTCGCGGCCCATCTCGTCGGGCTTGCGCTTCTTGCTGCCGGACCGCTGCGCGGCGGAGAACGTGATCGCCACGAACGCCTTCACGGTCGACGAGCCGGCCGGGTACGAGCCCACCACGTCGGCCAGCATGGCCTTCGAGAACGGCGGTGCGTCCTCGTCGACGTTGTGCTCGACCTCGCGGCGCAGCCGCGTGCCCGAGTCCGGCGCGGTCTCGATCGTGACCGACGCCGCCTCGACGCCGGGCTCGTCGCCCAGGTTCGCGAGCCAGTGGCCCCAATCGGCCACCCACACGTCGATCTGCTCCTGGTCGACCAGCGCCGCGCCGTCGGGCTCGGTGCCGATCACCACGCTGTAGGAGCCCGTGGCGGGCGTGTAGAGCAGCGCGAACGGACGCCCGTAGGAGTCCTGCCACTCACTGAGCCGGGTCGGCGCTGCGAGACCGGGGAGCTGATACGTCCCCCACAGGGCGCGGCCCAGCGGCCCCGAGCGGTAGACGTTCGACCCGCGCGAGCGTGAGGACCACCACGCGATCCGCGCGCCGCCACGGCTGATGACGTTCTTGCCGTGCGAGTCCTTGGTCAGGACCGCCAGCATCACCGCGCCGAGGACGGCCGCGAGGATGACCGCTTCAAGCAGGCCGGCGATCATCACCGTCATGACGACGGCGATGAGCCCTGCCAGGAGCAGCGCGGTCCCGATCGATCCGAGGCCGAGGATGCCCGGTGACGTGGGTCGTCGCCAGTTTCCGTAGGTCCGAGGACCCCTGTTCGTGTCAACGGCTGCCATCAGGACCGCCCCCTTCACCTGTCGATTGCTCACCGAGACTCTGGGCCGCTCCCGCGGCCGCCTGCCCGGCCTTCTTGCCTGCTTCGAGTGCCGCCCCGGCGGCGATGCCGACCGGGCCTGCGGCCGCTCCTGCTGCCGCCGCGCCACCGCCGGCGGCCGCGCCGCCCGCTGCGGCGCCACCACCCGCTCCGGCGCCTGCTGCCGCCGTTCCACCGCCACCAGCCGAGGCGGCGGCCGCGCCCGTGTTCGGCGTGGCGCCACCGCTGGCGTTACCAGCTCCGGTGCCCCCGCCGGCGTCCCCGGCCTGCTGGGCACCCGAGGACTGCGCCTGCTGCGGTGCGTTACCGCCGCCGGTCTCACCGCCGCCTGAGGGACCGGGCGAGCCCTGAGAGCCGCCCTCGCCGTCCGAGCCGGACGGTGCTGACGGTGCCGCGGAGTTGGAGGACCCCGAGCCGCTGCCGGAGGCGAGGCGTCCGATCGCGGCCGCGCCGCTCGGCAGAGCGGCCAGCGCACCGACAGCGAGGGCGCCGCCGGCGCCTCCCGCCATCGCACCGACCATCGGCGTGACGAACCGCATCAGCGCCGGCATCGCGAACAGTGCGATGACCATCAGCATGAGGCCCGTGAGGACGGCGAGGAGGCCGGTCCCGTCGTCGGAGAACACGTCGGTGCCGACGAGCTGGAACGCGGCCGCGTACACGATGGCTGCGGCGGGCTTGTAGAGGATGAAGGCCACTAGCCAGGCGATGCACTTCTTGAACCAGCTCTTGCCCATCTCGGTGTTGGTGAACGAGGCCGACAGCGGCAGGATGCCGGCGAGGATCACCAGCATTCCCCCGCGCGCGACCATGAGCACGATCTGGAACGCGGCCGCGAGGATCGCGATCAGGCCCAGGATGATGATCAGCAGCGCGCCGAGGCCGCCGGCGGCCGGGTTGGTCGTCAGGGCAAGCAGCGTCAGCATGTTCTCGCCGAAGCACGCCGAGTCGGTCGTGACGTCACAGCTCAGCGAGCCGTTGATGATCCACACCGAGAACGAGTCCGCGGCCGCGACGAGCAGACCGACGATCGTCACGCCGGCACCGGCGACGACCACGAGCGTGAGGAGGCTCTTGACGGTCTCGCGGCCCGGCTCAGCTCGCTGCTCCCACGCCATCCGTGCGCCGCCGATGATGACGGACACCACGGCGGCGGCACCCATGTACCACCAGAGGCCGGACTGCAAGAACAGCACGGCGCCGCCTGCATTGCGTGGCCCGGACGGCATCAGGCCAGCCACGATCGCCCCGGCCGCCGAGATGAGCACCACGGCGGAGAGCACGAGGCCCACGCGGCCGACAGCAGCGATGCCCTCGCCCGCCCTCATGCGCGTAGCGATGAGCGCGCCGAGGATGAACAGCGCCAGCACCGCGATGCCCAGGCTGATCCACATCACGTAGCCCATCACCGACGTCACGTTGGCCGAGTCCGGCGCGGACGAGCCGGCGTCGATCGCGGAGCCGCCACCGGAGCCCGTGAGGTTCGGCGTGCCGATGTGCACCCACACCGTTCCCAGCGACGCGATCGCCTTTCCGAACGCCTCCATGACGGCGTTCGCCATGTTCTCGATGGCGTTGCCGACGACCGCCTCAACCCCTTCGTTGACGTGACAGAAGGGGTTGAAGAACGACCAGCCGGTGCACCCTTCGTCGTTCATGACCTCACGCTCCCCAGGAGATGTAGCCGGCCAGGTCGGGGATGTTGGCGACGTTGATAGGGGCGTTGGGATCGGTGACGCTGAGCTTCCAGTCACCGCCCTCCCACACGAGGAGGTAGACCATCGAGAGGTTGACGGTCTGACCGCCTGTCGCGCCTCGCACTGCGACGTCGACACGAGCCGTCTGCCCGTCGTAGGCGAGCAGGCGGAAACCTGCCACCTCGACGCGCACGCCCTGGCCGCTGCCACCGGTGCCGGCACCCTGAGAGAGCACCGCGTCGCGGTGCGGCCCGTCAGCCACGAAGTAGTCGAGCCACGCTCCTACCAGCTCGGAGTCGCTGCCTTGGACGACGGCGTTCGCGGCTGCGAACACAGCGCCTTCGGGAGAGTGCTGGAAGCAGTACCGCACGCCGTCGGCGTTCGTCTCTCCCGGCCCGAACTCTGGCGAAGTCGGGTAAGCCGTCGTGTCCTGGAACGCCCACTCAGCGGCCGGAGCTGCGCTGAGGGTGCCTTCCAGCACTTCGCCGGGGAGTCCGCACACACTCGCGCCGCCCGCGGCCTCCGGTGGCTCGGAGGTCGGGGCGGCGGTGGTGGGCTCCGCCGACGTCGAGGTAGGCGGCGCGGGGTCGGGATCGTCGCGAGTCATGTTGACGATGACGATCACGAGCCCGAGCACCACGATCAGCGCGATGACCACCGTGGCGGCCACAAAGCCGGGTCGGGTGAACGGACTTTGCTGCTCGTTGTCCTCAGCCATGTTCGCCCTCCCGATTAGGTGGTGAGGAAGCCGACGAGCGCGGCAGCAGCGGAGATGATGATGACGCCACCGAGCGCCATGCCGATCTTGCCGACGTGCTCGCCGCCCTCACCGCGGCGCGACTGGATCGCCATGAGCGCACCCGCGGCGAACAGACCGAGGATGCAGACCGCCAGGGCGACCCACTTCGCCCAGCCCATGATCGAGTTGAAGCCCTCCGTGCCCGGCGGCTGGATCGGGTCGGGGTCGGGCACCTGCGCGATGACCTGCTGCGGCACGGTGGCGAGGAAGTCGCCCACCGACCCGGCGATGGTGAGAAGCGTGCTCATGGAGTTTCCTTTCAGTTGGCGGTGCCGGCGGCACCTGGTTCGAGGATTGCGTGCAGCTCGTCGACGAGACGACGAACGGCACGCGGCGAGTCGGGGAGAGTGGGGGTCTCCCCCAGCCGCCACGAGTCGATCCACGGCACCGTCCAGGTCCGTGGAAGTCCGCCGCTGACGAGCTGCGCGAACTCGCGCAGCGGCCGGGGCAGACGGCCGGGAGCATCGGAGACGATGACCAGGCCCAGGACCTCGACGTGCGGCACGATGCCCGAGGCCCACTGCGTGGCGGCGGTCTGCGCTGCACGCAGGCCACGCATGTTCGACCTCGCGGTGAGGACGACCCGTGCGGGCGCCGAGCCCGGCGGCCGCGGCCATCCGTGGTCTGCGGCGCGCCACTCGGGCACGAGGGCAGCCAGGCTCGACTCCCCCGCTCCGCCGTGCACGCCCAGCCACCACAGATCGGCAGGTTGGGCCTGGTCGTACGAGGCGAGCTGGTCGGCGCGATCCGGGCTCGGAACGCCGCGCTGCGGCGCCACCGGGCCGGTCGGCGGCCGCACCGCGCTCTCTGTCACGACCGGAACGGCGTGCTCCGGCTCCGTCGGCCGCGAGAGCCACGGGTTGCTGCCATCTGACACGACGCGATTCCTTCCCGATAATGGTTCTACGAGTGTCCCTCTATCACATCATGGCACCGGTAGCGGAAGGAAGCAACATCATGCGGTATCTATCGGATCGTAGGCGATCCTGTCGGATCGTAGCGGGATCGTCTATCATGGGGGCATGCGACGAGCAGCGTGGATGCGCGCGGTGAACGAGGCACGAGGCACCGAAGCCCTCGATGCGCTGTTCGCTGGGCGCCCGGAGACGTTGAGCGTCGAGGAGGTAGCCGAGGTCCTGAACATCAGTCGGCAGAACACGTACGCCTGGCTCCGTGACGGGGTGATCCCGGGCTACAAGCTCGGCTCGACGTGGAGGGTCATCCGCGACGAGCTGAAAGAGACGATGCGCCAGGGCGCGAACGTGCCCTCGCGCCGAGGGCACGAGGGGAAGGACTGAGATGCGACGTGTGGCGATCGGGGGCGTCGCTCTCGCAGCGGCCCTCGTCCTGGTCGGTTGCACCGGTCAGGACGAGGGGCCTACCCCAACACCGACCGTGACCAGCTCGGCTAGTCCCACGATGCCCGACCTCGACCAGTTCACGCCGCCGCCGAGCGGGCTCGTCGACGAGGACACCGGCGAGACGGTCGAACCCCAGCCCGTGCCGGAGTGGGATGAGGCATCTCGTGTCGCCGTGGTCGACGCGGCCGAGGCCGCCATGACGGCCTTCGCCCGGCCCGACCTCGACTACGACACCTGGTGGGCCGGCGTTGAACCACTGCTCACCCCCGAGGCGGCCGAGGACTACGCCTACGTCGACCCCGCGAACATCCCGGTGCGGGAGGTGACCGGAGAGGGCTTCATCGTCAACGACGCCAGCGCGTACGTGGCCACCGTCGAGGTCCCGACCGACGCCGGGCGCTATCAGCTCGTGCTCAACCGCAAGAACGCCGACGCGCCGTGGCTCGTCAGCCGCATCACCCCCGTGGAGGAGGTCAACTAGTCATGCCCGAACGGAAGTCAGGCGTCCTCGTCGTCGCCGCGCTCGTCCCCGCCCTGGTCCTGGGCCTCGTGCTCAGCCTCATCCTGCTGGGTGGCGACGACAGCGACGATCTGTGCCTGCCCGGCTCGCAGCAGCCAGGCATCACGATCGACCCTGACTCCGTTCCTGACACGCCCATCGCCGGCTACAACCACGAGCAGCTCGTCAACGCCGCGTGGATCATGCAGGCAGCGAACGCTCTCGGCCTGTCCGCGCGTGACCAGACGATCGGCGTCATGACCGCGATGGGCGAGTCCAGCCTGCGCGTCATCGACTACGGCGATGCGGTAGGACCCGACTCCCGCGGGCTGTTCCAGCAGCGAGACAACGGCGCCTGGGGCTCGTACTCCGACCGGATGGACCCATTCATCTCGTCGACGAACTTCTTCCGCGTCCTGATGACGATTCAGGACCGCGACACGCTGGAACCCACGATCGCGGCTCACCGGGTGCAGCGGAACGCCGACCCCTACCACTACACGCGCTACTGGCCCGCGGCCGTTCAGGTCGTCGAAGGGCTCAGCGGCGTCCAGGGCATCGCGACCGGCGAGCAGCCGGTCACGTCCTCGCAGTACCCGCTCGGAGACGTCCGGCCGCAGACCGCGATCGTGGCGAACACCGTCGGACCGATGTTCGGCATCGTCACCGTCGGCGGCTACCGCGAGTCGGCCCGCGACCCCAACGGGCACCCGAGCGGCCTCGCGCTCGACTTCATGACCAACGACATTGCCGACGGCCGCGCCACCGGCGACCGCCTGGCGCAGTACCTCATCGACAACGCCGACCAGCTCGGCGTGGACTACATCATCTGGTGGCAGCAAATCTGGTCCGCGGACCGCGCCGACGAGGGCTGGCGCGCGATGGAGGACCGCGGCTCCGACACCGAGAACCACTTCGACCATGTTCATCTGAACATCAAGCCCGACGCCGGCGGCGTCGTCACCCCTGGCTGCGAGTCGACCACACCCGGCCAGGTCAGCGCCGAGGGCTGGGCACAGCCGGCGGCCGGACCGATCACCTCGCGGTTCGGGATGCGCACCGATCCCGTCACCGGCTCGTTCACCCGGCTGCACGCCGGCGTGGACTTCGGCGGAGGCGGCGACGGCGGCCCGATCTGGGCCGCGCAAGACGGCGTTGTCATCGACGTCTACACCGACAGCAACGGTGGCTGGACGATCGACGTCGACCACGGCGGCGGCGTCATGACCCGCTACAAGCACATGTGGGCCAGCGGCGTGCTCGTCAGCACCGGCGATCGCGTCGTCGCTGGCCAGCAGATCGGACGAGTCGGCTCGTCCGGCTGGTCGACCGGCCCGCACCTCCACTTCGAGGTGCACGTCAACGGCTCCCCCGTAGACCCCGAACAGTTCATGTCCGAGGTCGGAATCACGCTCGGATAGGCAGGAGAACACCATGAGCACCACCACAGAAGCGGCCACCTGGCCGCGCGTCGAGGCCACGCTGCACGAGGACGGCACCGCAGAGGTCTCGATCGGCGGCAGCGTGCAGACTATCAACGCGCAGAACGTCGACGAGGCGCGGCCCCAGGTCGTCGCGCTCATCGCCCAGCGAGCTGCGCAGCTCGGCCGACCGCTGCGCGCACTCACCCGCGACCCCGAGGGTGAGTGGCCGATCATCATCCACGGTGACGGCACCGTTGCCGAGGACGTCGGCGCCGCCGCCCGGCCGCGGCCGCCGGCCGAGCCCCAGGTGATCGCACGGACGGAGCCGAGCCCTCCCGCGGCACCCGCCCACGAGCTGACCGTTCCTCCCGTCGAGCCGCCCGCCCCGGAGCCCGTGGGCCACCCCGTGGCCACCGAGCCTGAGGCGACCGAGGCGGAGACCAGCGCTCACAGCCGCGGATGGGTCCGCTCGGCCGCCGAGCAGGCCGAGGAGCTGTCGCACCTCAGCACCCCGTACCCCACGCGCCGGGAGCGGCGTCAGTCGTTCCTCACCCAGGAGCAGGCCGAGGAGCCCGCTGCCCAGGGGTGGCGCGGGCTCCTGACCCGTGCCGGTCTGCGACTGAGCCCCAGCGAGGCCGAGCGTGCCGAGCGCGCGGATATCGCGGCGGTCTCCCAGCACTGGCCCGGCCCGCGCACGATCGCGATCGTCAACTCCAAGGGCGGCGCCGGCAAGACGCCGAGCACCGTCCTCCTCGCCGCCGTGTTCGCACGCTACGGCGGCGCTGGCGTGCTCACGTGGGACAACAATCAAACGCGCGGGACGTTGGGCTGGCGCACCGAGCAGGGACCACATGACGCGACCCTCCTCGAGTTGCTGCCCCAGGTCGAGCGGTTGCTGAGCCCGAGCGCCCAGGCCGCGGACCTTGCGCGGTTCGTCCACCACCAGACCCGCGACCGGTTCGACGTGCTGCGGAGCAAGCCGACGGCCCTGGCGCACGAGCAGCGCGTCGAGCCCGAGGACGTCGACGCGATCCACGCCGTCGCCAGCAAGTACTACCGGCTTGTGTTCATCGACAGCGGCAACGACGAGTCCGACCCGATGTGGCTGCGCATGATCGACCGGACCGACCAGCTCGTGGTGGCCACCACCACGCGCGACGACCACGCCGAGGCCGGCGCACTCCTGCTCGAAGCGCTCTCGGACCGCGACGAGCGCTCGGCCCGGCTGGCCGAGCAGGCCGTCGTCGTCGTCACGCAGGCGGACTCCAAGGCTCCGCCGGCGGACGTCGCCCGTGTGGCCGACGGCTACCGCGCGATCGCGCGTGAAGCCGTCACGGTGCCCTTCGACCCCGCGATGGTCGACGGCCTCCTGCGATACGGCTCGCTGCGTCCAGGGACACAGCGAGCCTGGCTGGCCGCCGCCGCGGCGGTCGCCCGCGGGCTATGAACGCCACGCAGGCCCTCCGCGGCGCCGAGCGCGTCGCGGACTGGCCGCGGATCAGCGCCACGGTGCGAGCCGACGGCACCGGCACCATCACCATCAACGGCACCGGGCGGACCTGCGCCGCCGCCGGCGTCAACGAGCTGCGCACCGGCATGATTGCCCGCTGCGTGGCGATCGCCAACCGACTGCACCGACCCGTGCGCGTCACGGTGACCGACGTCGCCCAGACCTGGACGCTCGCCGTCCGGCCCGAGGGCATCGTGCAGGCGGTCAGCGACGCCGGTCTCATCCCGCCGGCAGACGGCCTCAGCGTCCATGAGGGCCGCTGCCGGCGCTGCCGGCGGCTACAGGCCGTCACGTCCACCACATGCCCTCAGTGCGGCGTCGACGAGCCGCACCGCGTCGAGGCAGACCCGATCGCCGCCGAGGCGATCGTGCCCGACGCCTCCGCCGTCGACGAGCTGGACCTCACCCGCGCTCGGCCGCTGACCACGACACCCAAGCCGCGTGCCACGCTCCGACTCACGTTCAGCTCGCAGAGCCCGGTCGACGTCGCAGAGAACGTCGCGCTCGGCCGCAACCCCGAGGCCGTCGGCGGCCGCCGGCCGATCCAGGTCCGCAGCCCGCAGCGCATGCTCTCGCGCACCCACGTGCTCGTCGACGTCGACGAGCACGGGCGCATCCTCGTCACCGACCACGGCAGCGGCAACGGCACCGAGTCTCAGACGAACCCGCCGCGCCTGTTCGAGGCACACGTGCCCTACGTCCTCGCGCCCGGCACCACGCTCCGGCTCGGAGACGTCATCTGCCGCATCGACCTGGTGTGAACTCCCCCGCGTGTCGCTCGTTGTAGATGTAGATCACTCGGTACGGTAGAGGCATGTCCAGTCAGTACCGCCGCCCCAGGGGAACGCCGAAGGTTGCTCTCAACCTATTCGTCGCGCCCGAGGTCAAGGAGCTGATCGACGACTACGCCGCCCGCGCGAACGCGCCTATCTGGGCGATCGTGGAGGCCGCGATCCGGGCCGGCAAGCCCGGCGCCGACGGACTCCCCGAAGGCTGGGACCTCCCCAAGTCTGGGGACACCCTGCCCGGCCTCACCCGTGAGGGGAGGATCGAGCGACGTAGCGCATGAACGAGCGAACCCCCGCCCTTGGCGGGGCGGGGGTTCGGAAGCTGAGCGCCTGATCTGTCGAAGTTTGGCGACAGAGACCAGATCAAGCGATATGAGGACCGGCTGGCTAGGCCGGGACCTATCTACTCCTAGTCCTAGGAGGTTGCTGCCATCATACAGGCACACCCTGACGAAGCACATGCACACGCCGATCCCGGCGCGCCGTGGCGACTCACCGCGGCGCTGAGCCCGCGCCCCGTCGTGCGCGTCGCCGGCGTGGACGCCTACGGCCAGGTGCTCAACGAGTACACCGGCCACCGCCGCGTCGACGGCGACGAGCCCGCCCAACCGTGGGCCGTCTACCTCGCCGGCACCGATCGGCGGTTCAGGCTGCTGTGCTTCGACCTCGACGCCAAGAGCGCCGGCAGCGCGCCGGCCGCCGCTCGTGACGCCGACGTGCTGTGCGGGCTCCTGCACGACGTCGGTCTCGACGCCGTGGTGTGCGAGTCCGGCCCCACCGGCGGCCGCCACGTGTGGACGGCCCTCGCGGAGAGCGTCGACGCCGAGACCGTGGCCACGCTCGCGCGCCTGGCGCGCCACGTGTGCCCCTCGCTCGACCTCTCCCCGCTCAGCAACGCTGCCACGGGCTGTGTGCGGCCACCAGGCGCCCCACACCGTGCCGGCGGCCGCTCCACCGTGCTCTCAGGCGTCCTGGACGCTCTCACGAGCCCCACAGGCACCGCGGAGCAGGTGCGGCGGCTCGTCGAGGCCCTGGCGCAGCTCGTCGACGACGCCGAGCCCGCCCACGACCTCGACCCGCACAGGCCCGTCCCCCTCGACGACCACTCCCGGCTCTACCTGCCAGGACCGCGGCGCGAGCTGCCGGCCGTCTCGGCCGCCGCCCTCCGCGAGGACGCCGCCTCCGGCGACGCCTCAGCCGTGCTGTGGCGCGTCCTGATCGGCGCCGCCGCCGCACGGTGGCGTCACGCCGACGTCGCCGCGCTCGTCGAGGACTCCCCCGGCCTAGAGCACGTGCGCACCTACCGAGACCGCAGCCAGCGCCGGCCCCGCGGCCCCGTCGACGCAGCGCGCGTCCTGCGCCGCCAGTGGGACAAGGCCGTCAGGCACGTGGCCAGCTCGCCCCGCCAGATCGGGGACGATCCCACCTTCGACGCCCGCGCCGACGCGATCGCCGCGCACGTGCGCGACGTACAGGGCCGTGCCGACGCCAGCGCCGGCCGCTGGACCACCGGAGGCGGCCCAGCCGACCGGCGCGTGCTCGACGTCCTGTGCATCCTCGCGCTACAGGCCCTCAGCGGCGCTGTGGAGGCCGACACCCGCCGCCTGGCACTCCTGGCAGGGGTCGGCCGGGAAACGGCCCGCACGGCGCTCCTGCGCCTCTCAGCGGACGGATGGATCGCCCAGGCCCAGGAGGCCGCCGGCCCGCACGGAGCGCACTGGACGATCGGCCCCGACTCGGTTATCCACACTCCTGCCGATATAGATCGGTCACAAGCGGACCCGCGCCCCGCAGGGGCCGGGGCCGCCGAACGATCCGCCCTCCTCGCCACGCTCAGCGCGCGCTCGGGTGACGCCACGCACGACCTGTTCACGATGGCACCGGGGCTGGGACACCACGCTGGGAACACCTACGCCAGGACCACCACCGAACCCCAGGACCTCGACGAGCTGTCAGCTCGGACCGGAGACTCCCCCGAACGCACCGCCCGCATCCTCGACCGGCTCGTGTCGGCCGGCGTGCTCGTGCGATCGCGCCACGGCTGGCGTCGACACCGCACCGACCACCGCACCGCGG
Source organism: Paenarthrobacter sp. YJN-D (assembly GCF_015040335.1). Taxonomy (NCBI): domain Bacteria; kingdom Bacillati; phylum Actinomycetota; class Actinomycetes; order Micrococcales; family Micrococcaceae; genus Paenarthrobacter; species Paenarthrobacter sp. YJN-D. The sequence goes on from NZ_CP053550.1 coordinate 28,312, forward strand.
CCGCGCGCCGTCTCGACGTCGACGGCCGCCTCGACGACCGAGCACACAGGTACGCCGTCGAGCGTGAGCTGTGGGCCTGGTGGCAGGCCGAGGACGCATGGATGCGAGCACCGCGGCGACCCGGCGCCAAGCACCGCCCCGGTCGAGGGCAGCTCGCGCTCGTGCTCACCCCCGACGCCGGCACCCACGCCTATGGCCCGCACCCACGTCGAGCCGACGGACGTCTCGACTGGCGCGAGGCCCGCCGAATCGTCGAGGACGAGCGCGATGGTCGAGCCCAGCGACCCCGGCCCCCTGCCGACGACGACGTGTCGTCGGCCGAGCAGGTGCTCATGTCGGTTCTCGGAGCCGTGCGCATCGCCTGAGCCCGTCAGGACTCCCCCGCCCCCAATGGGCACAGCCCGGCGATCGCCGGGGCCGGCCTGCACACAGTGGGGACGGCCGAGCAGGGCACCCACGAGCGCTCACGCTCGTCACCGGCGAGAGCTGCGCCCTCGCGCTCCGCGAGCGGCCCTGCGGGCCGTGACCGACGGCCGCTGCGCGGCCGGCAGCATCGCGCCTACGGCGCTCGTTTTCTCGCCGTGAAGCCTTCGGCAGCATACGGTCGGCCGACCTACGCGCAAGAGCTTTCGCGGCATATCCTCCCTCGCTGCGCTCAGTCCGGTATTCCACGGTCTCTTGCACTCCGGCCGGCACTCCCTAGCGGCACATTCGTGCCTTCACGGCAAGAAAACGTGGAGGGGAAGCAACAGCCACCAGCACCCCCGAGGAGCCCGTCACCATGAGCACCACGACCGCACCGACCGCCCTCATCTGCACCAGCAGCACCGCCGGCGAGCCCGTGTGGTGGGTCGAGTGCTCGTGCGGATGGAACCACCCCGAGCACCGCACCCAGGAGGACACCGCCCGGATGCTCAGCCAGTGGCGCCAGCACCACCACGCCGACCACCCCGGCACGGCCATCGTCGAGCCGACCCCGGCCACGCTCACGCCCTACCAGGTCTGCCCCTACTGCGACGCGACCGACGAGACGTGCCCCGCGGCCAAGACCGAGCGCGCCTGCTGCGAGTGCACGCACCCCGGCATCGAGCACTGACCACAACCCTATTAGTACTATTACCGTTACAGGAGGTAGCGAAATGGCCCGCAAGATCAGGACCACCAAGAGCCCCGAGGAGCGACGCGCCGAGGCCGAGGGCCTGCACGCCACGATCGCGGAGCAGGTCGAGGAGCTGCGCAGCTCGGAAGCCTGGACCCGGTTCCTCACGTTCGCCCAGGCGTTCCACCGCTACAGTACTGGCAGGCGCGCCGTATCTGAACTCCGTGAATGCGTTTGATCTAAGTGTTGCGTCTCATGAGGTTGGTGACGCTGGGGGTGTGAGCGAGGGGTAGGTCCCCGGCGGCAGGATGGAAGTACCTCTACGACCGTTCTGCTTGAAGGACCTACCCCTCGATGAGTCACGCTAACGCTCCATTGACCCCTGCTGGCCGGCTTCGCCTGATCCAGCGCTGCCAGATCCGCCCGATCGCTCACGTGGCCGCCGAGGCAGGGATCTCGCGGGCCTGTTTGTCGAAGTGGAAAGCCCGCTACGACGCCGACGGCGAAGACGGCTTGATCGATCGCTCCAGCGCGCCGTTTGCCCGCCCGACCCAGCTGGCGCCGGCGGTGGTGGACCTGATCGAGACCTGGCGCCGAGAACACAAGTGGACCGCCCGGCAGATCGCTCGGGAGCTGAACGGCCGCGGCCACCGCTGCTCGGTCGCGACCGTGGGCCGGTGGCTGCGCAGGTTGGGCATCAACCGGCGCAAGGATCTGGACCCTGAGGGGCACAGCAACCGGGTGGTGGGCACGATCACCGCACGGTTCGCCGGCCACATGGTGCACCTGGACGTCAAGAAGGTCGGCCGCATCCCCGACGGTGGCGGCTGGCGCGCCCACGGCCACGGCAGCGCCCAGCACAAGAAGTCCAGGGCCGCCAAGAAGGCCGGCGCCCGGGCCGGGTACGTCTACCTGCACTCGATCATCGACGGCTACTCCCGCCTGGCCTACACCGAGGCGCTGCCCAACGAGACCGCCACGACCACGATCGGCTTCTTCCACCGAGCCCGAGCCTTCTTCGCCGCCCACGGCATCACCCGGATCGTGCGGGTGATCACCGACAACGGCTCCAACTACCGCGCAGCGGACTTCACCCGGACCGTGCTCGCGCACGCCTCCCGGCATCAGCGCACCCGCCCCTACACACCGCGGCACAACGGCAAAGTCGAGCGCTACCAGCGCATCCTGGCCGAAGAGCTCCTCTACGCCCACGCCTGGAACAGCGAAGCCGAACGCACCGCCGCCATCAGCGCCTGGAACATCCACTACAACTACCATCGGGCACACACTGCCGCCGGTGACCGACCCCCGGCGTCACGACTGCGAACCGGCGTCACCAACGTCATGAGTCAGAACATCTAAGCCCCGGGTGGCGGCTCGCTGCGCTAGGCCGCCTCCACACCAAGGGAGGGAACGGATCGACGCCGCCGGAGGCCGCAGCCTCACTGGTAGTCTGCCGATCTGGCTATGCGCGGCACCCGACGTACGCTCCCGGCGATGGGGACCGCCGACGGCCGCGTCCTGTGACTGTGAGGAGCGAGATGTCCGATCCGTGGGTGGAGAACGTACAGGACTACCTCAATGACACCTACACGGGCGTCACAGGGTGGAACCCGATCGAGGTGACCGGCCGCACCGGCTGGCCGACGATGCGGGCGCTGACGCGCGCGCTCCAGCACGAGCTGGGCATCACCGCCCTCTCGGACACCTTCGGCCCAAGCACGGTCGCCGCCCTGGACGCCATCGGAGCGATCGGACCCTCGACCGCGCACCCGAAGATCGCGCAGATCTACAACCTGCTGATCGGGGGTCTGTACGCCAAGGGCTACAACGGCGGCGACGGAGCCCTACCCGGAAGCTGGTCCACCCAGACCGAGACAGGAGTCAGAGCGATCCAGTCGAACATCGGAGTCGCGCAGACCGGGACGGTCACCTCGAAACTGTTCAAGGCCATCCTCAACATGGACGCCTACGTGCTCGTCGGCTCCGGGACCTCAGCGATTCGGCAGGTCCAGCAGTGGATGAACGCCACCTACCTGTCCCGATCCTGGTTCTCGATCATCCCCGCCGACGGCAGCTACTCCCGTGACGTGCAGAAGGCGCTCGTCTATGCCATCCAGGAGCAACTCGCGGTGGCCGGCGCGAACGGCAACTACGGACCCGGCACCCGCGCCGCGGTCGCCAGTGCGCCGACCGTCGCTGTCGGATCCGCCGACTCCGGGGCCTCGAAGTTGGTCCGCCTGTTCCAGGCCGCCTTGCGCTTCAATTCCTACGACGCCGACTTCAACGGCACGTTTAGCGCCGCCGACTCGACGAAGGTCTTAGCTTTCCAGACCTTCTGCCTTCTGCCGGTCACCGGTGAGAGCAACTACCAGACCTGGTCCTCCCTGCTGGTCTCCAACGGAGACCCTGACCGGGTCGGCGAGGCAGCCGACACCATCACCCAGGTCACGGCCGCCCGCGCAGGGGCACTCACGGCCCAGGGCCGCGAGGTCGTAGGCCGCTATCTGACCAATGTCTCCGGCGCCGGCGCTCTGAACAAGAAGATCCAGGCGGGCGAGCTGACCGACATCTTCGCGGCCGGGCTGCGGATCTTCCCGATCTACCAGACCACAGCGGCCAGCGCCTTGTACTTCTCAGAGCCGCAGGGCGCCATCGACGCCCGCCTAGCGGTTGACGCAGCCGCCGGGTACGGCTTCGGGCGTGCGACCACGATCTACTTCGCGGTCGACTTCGACGCCACCGACGACGACATCGCCAATCGTGTCCTACCTCACTTCCGCGGCATCGCCAGCATGATGCACCACCTCGGAGACAGGTACCGCATCGGGGTCTACGGAACACGAAACGTGTGCCGCCGGGTGTCCGAGGAGGGCCTGGCTGAGTTCAGTTTCGTCGCCGGCATGAGCACCGGGTACAGCGGGAACCTCGGCTACCTGCTGCCGGAGAATTGGGCCTTCGACCAGATCTCCACCGTGACGGTCGGGTCTGGTGCTTCCAGCATCGAGATCGACAACAACATCTACTCTGGCCGCGACGCCGGGCAGTCTTCGGTCACGGCCCCTACGGGCGCCGCAGCGCTCGACGTCGGCTGGGACCCGACCCTGACCTCCGCACTGGAGTCGGACTTGCAGGACTACGTGGACTCGCTCACCGAGTACGACCCACCGATCCTGCCCACCTACGGAGGTATCCCGGCCACCGTCACCGCGATCCTGTACAACGACGCACTCGTGACTTCGCTGGCACGTGCGTGGGGCATCCGCAAGGCGCTCATCCAGGCCGTCGCAGCGTGGGAGTACTGGCGGCGCAACATCGCCGACACGGCTTCCGACACTGCTGTGCGGAACTGGTACCAGTACCTGGAGGAGCTGGAGATCTGGCAGCAGAACCCCATCGGCCCGCCTCCCGTCGCACCGATCCCTGTCACCGAGGACTCCAGCACTGGCTTCGCACAGATCTTCGCTGCCACAGCGATCGCGGCCCACAACTGGGCGCTCGCGAACAACTTCCTCACCTCCGGCGACGCGCTGAACACCGACAGCCCGACGGACATGTGGCAGGTGTGGAGCAGCCTTGCCGACGACGTGGAGTACAACCTCTCGGCCGTGCCCCAGGTTCTGATGTGGGGGGCCGATGATGTCGGTGTCAGCGGTCCGCCGCGGACCAACTACACGTCGACGGAGATCTTCGACATCATCCGCAGGTACAACGGCTCCGGCTCGGAGGCGGAGCGGTACGCGCGCGCCGTGGTCGGTTTCTACGACATCTTCGAGGGATACAACGCCGGCCTACGGTAGGGGTGAGATGATGCTGCCGTGACTTCCAGCAGCTCAGTTCCGACCGCGGACACGGGCCTGAGCGTCCGCTGGCTGGCCGGCTTGGGGTTGGCTGCGTGCTGCCTCGTGTCAGGGCTACTCGCGCTCATCCCCTCAATGGCGTTGCTGATGGCGTCGATGACTATCTGGCGCCCGATCGCGGTGGTGGACTTCTTCGACGAGATCACAGCGCCCAGCGTCGCCGTGTTAGGGGTGCTGCTGCTGTTCGTAGCATTGGCGCCGGTAGTGATCGGCACTCTCGCACTGCGCCGCAAGGCCGGATGGCATCGTACTGTCGCGCCGGTAGCGACTGGTGTGATTGTCGCTGCTGGCTTGGTCACGATCTTCGCAACCGGGGCAATCTACTCGCCCCTGCCCTAGACGTGCGATCGCGCAAGTCAGGTCGGCCGCGTTCGCACTCCGCTGTCGCGAGGGCTGGGATGAAGTCGCACTCCACGATGATCAATGAGTATTGAACAGTCGGTCGCCTCAGACGCGGGCGGTCCAACGCGATGCTTGCCCACGTCTCCCCCGCAGTGCCTCAATGTCAAGTGCCCGCGTGGGCGGTGTCGTGCCTCATAAGTAGAGGCCCGCGTGGTGGGTCATGCTGTGCGGCGGGTGTGGACGCCGCGCCTGGTGTCGGGGAGCGGTTTGACGAGGCTGTCGGCGAGGTCCTCGGTGGGCCGTTTGGCTAGGCCCGTGAGCTTGTCCTGGAGGCGTTGGATGTCGCGGGCGAGCTCGGCGGGATTGATCGCGGCGCGGCGAGCACGCAACTGGGCAGCTTGTGCAGCTGAAATCGTCTCAGCGGCCAGCAGCCGGTCTAGCGGGGTGCGTGGCTGGTCGTAGATCCGGCGCCGTTTCCCGGTGGCGGTGCTGGCCCATCCGATCGGCTTCTTCGTCGGGGTGAAGTAGTTCAACCGGTCGTTGACCAGCGGCCAGAGCTGGTTCAGCAGCGCCAGCGCCTCGGGCGTGTCGTAACGCCAGTGGAAGGCGTAGCGGCGCACCAAGTGGTTGTTCTTGGACTCGATGGTGGCTTGGTCGTTCTTGCGGTAGGGCCGGGAGCGAGTGAAGTAGACCTCACGCCCGGCGGCCCAGCCGATCACGTCGTGGTTGATGAACTCGGATCCGTTATCGCAGTCCATGCCGGCGACCTCGAACGGGATCGTGCTCACGGCACGCTCCAGCGCGCCGAGCATGTGGACGCGGGCGTTGTTCCGGATCGCGATGGTGAACACCCACCCGGTGAGCACGTCAGTCAGGTTCACGGTGCGGGCGAACTCGCCCTTCAACGTCGGCCCGCAGTGCGCGACCGTGTCGACCTCGAAGAACCCGGGCTCGGCCTCGACCTCGTCACCGGCCTTGCGGACCGTGATCGAGTTGCGCAGCAGCGTTCCGGACTTGGTCGCGCTGATCCCCTTCAACGCCCCACCGGCCTTCGCGGCGGCGAGATACCGGTCGATCGTGGCCGGGCTCATCGCCAGCAGCTCGACCCGCACCTGCGCGTCATAACCGCGCTTGCCTTCCACGAGCTCGCCATGCCGCTGCAGTGCATCGAGCAGCGGTTCCATCGCCGGTGCCAGGTACTTGCCGCAGCTACCGCCGCTGATCGCCCACACCCGCTCCAGCACAGCCAGCGCCTGCGCCGAGTACTTACGTGGACGACCCGCCCTGGTCCGCACCGGACGCGGACCGAGCGCCTGCGCCAGCCGCCGCCTGGCGTTGTCACGCGACCAGCCGGTCACCGCCACAACCTCGTCCAGCAGACGCGACCGATCCGACCTCGAAGAGCCCCGATACGCCCTGGCGTACTTCGCCGTGATCTCTGTCCGTGTCGCCATCGACAACTCACGATCCATGCCCTCCAGCGTCCCGGCCAGACGTGCACTCACTTATGAGGCACGACCGTCGCTACACGGGCACTACTTCTGAGGATCGTCGTCCCCTTGACGGCGCACCGTGAGCGAGGCCACTATGTCCCTAGTTCTAGCCGAAGGGGGCGTACCGTGTGGCAGAGACTGGTCGTTTCAGCGTCAGTCGTTACGATTGCGACTGGTGCGATCGCGGGCATCGCGAACGCATCGACTGAGGCATTGATGCCGCCGGGAGAGGCTCCACCGGGCAGTCCTGCGGATGACTTGTCCAGCCAGTTGCTCGACGATCCTGCGTACGTTCTCGCTGTGACGGACCCGGTCGTGGACTCGCTTGCCTCGGACATGGTTGCTGCCGTGGAGTCGCTCGCCGACAGCGGCGGAGCCGTTGGATGGACACTCATCGACTCTGAGGACGTCGAGTTGGTGGGTGCTGCAGACCTCAGTGCCACAGGAACCGCTGGAACCGCGTTCGGCGCGTCGAGCGCGGGAGATCGCGAAGTCGATCCGCTCACTCCGGAGCAGATGAGCGAACTGGAGGAGGCCCTCGATCTGATCGAGATCGCCTCCGGCACTACCTACTACTGTGGCGCTGGGTCTTACAGATTCGCCTATACCCAGGCCTTCGATGACAACTGGTACGCTCTCTGCCGCTCGGGTGTCGGTACGCACACGATCTCGCCCAGCCTTCGCTCTGACAACCCTCCCACTGCGGTGTGCCCGTGGAACACGCGCGGAAACGTGTACTGGTGGGGCGGCGCGTATACACCCCGTTGGTCAACTGTCCGTGGTCCAGTCTCGACGAAGCAGCAGTGCTACTCGTTCGGCAACTACCAGGTCTACGTTAGCAAGATCAAGATTCTCAGTTGTACCGGAACCTGCCCGGTGTAGAACAGTGGCTTCAGGCATAAGAAATTAGCGCATCGTCGTTGGCAATGCGTACGCGCAGCATCTTCCAGAGTTTGTCGCTCACAACCACCAACGCGCCGGACGACACCCCACGGTCCTCGGAGTAACCGCCCCGGACGCGAAGGCAAGCCCGCTGCGCGGCTTGTCGTGGTTCGGTGAGGCTCTCGTTTGGACGAGCCGGCTGCCTGCTGACGACCGCGCCGGGCCGCGGCGATCCCCAGCTGGCATGCACTCGGACCAACTGGACGGGAGCCAGACCCAGGTTCTGCTCGTCAGGCACCCAGAGCGATTGCGCGTGAACCAGCGGTGGGTCCCGCGCCTATCGGGGTACGTACGGCTGGCTGGGTCGGCGCGCCGTGTGGACCCGACCTCAGGGGCCAGTCACAGTAGGTCGTGAGGCACCCGGGTGTGTGCCTTCAAGCATTGACGTGTAGCCGGGCTGGGCCTGCCGGTCTCAAGCGAGAGATTGGGCGATGTCGTTCTGATGTAACCGCCGGGGGGTTCGCCGCGTCTACACCTTCAAAGACCCACGTAGGCAGGCCGCCGACCCTCGGCCACGCAGACCGTGCAACCACTGAAGGAGTACTGATCTGTGAGTGAGAGTTCGGAGCTCGACTTCGAGGAGTTCGCACGCGCGGCGACGCCTGATCTAGCACGGTTGGCGTGGGCGCGGACGCTCGATTGGTCGGACAGCGAGGACCTGGTGCAGGAGACGCTAGCCCGGATGCTGCTTCACTGGAACCGGATCACAGGTGCGGACCACATGCGGTACGCGCGTCGTGTGCTCATGAACCTACGCGTCGACATGTGGCGGCGACGACGGCACGAAGAACTCGTCGACGCGGTTCCTGATCGTCCCCAGGGACACGTCAGCGACGACGTCGAGGCCCGGCTGGTGCTCGCCGAGATGCTGAGGCCGCTATCTCAGAAGCAACGAAGTATCGTCGCGCTCCGCTACTTGCTGGGACTCAGCGTGGCGGACACCGCTCAGGAACTGGGAATCAGCGAGAGCGCTGTCAAGGTTGCTGCCCACCGCGCCCTCAAACGCATGCAGGAACGCTGGAACAGTCACGAAAGGATTGGACAGTGACACACGATCTGGAGAATGAACTGCAGGAACTATGGCTTCGGGCGGACCTCCCCACCGCACAGATGACTACGACTGATCCAGTGCGTCGACGCGCTAGAGCTCTTCAGCGAAGGCGAAGCGGGCTGATCCTCGGAGCCGCGCTCGCCTCGACTCTCCTAGTCGTCGCAGGAGTTCTGGTGGCAGGGAACGTGCTCTTCACATCACCCATGCCGCCTGCCGACTCTCCTTCGGACAGTGCAAGCGAATCGGGCGATCCGGAAACGGAAGCTCCGAGCGCTCAAGTCACCCCTCCCAACGGCTTCGCAGACCTCTCCTCGCCGCAAGCGTTCACGATGGTCCCGGGCGAGGGCTGGTGGAACATGACCGCCACCGAAACCAGCTTCGACGATCCCCGCCAACTGGAGAACCCCGACACGATCCTCATCGCAGGCTGGGTCGACACCGTCGTGGAGGGCTACGACCGGGATCTGACCACCGGCCGCATCACGGTCGTCGCCGCAAGCGACCTTCCGCGAGTTCCGATCGACCCGAGTTGGCCCGAAGAATGGATCATTGTCGACGCGACCTCGTTCGACCTCCTAGACACGCTCGTCGGCATGGGCGCCCCCGGCGACACACCGGAGACACCCGTTGGATTCGAGCCCGTTCCGGACGCAGATGCGGCCGCCTTCGAGAACCTTGGCTCCCCGGTAGGGCTGACAACCGAGAGCGTACTGACCGACGGCGACATCATCGGCGTCACGGCCCTGGACAGTGAAGGAAACGGCTTCGCGCTCAGGTTCGACACAACGGACGCACAGGCGTGGTTCTCGGGCGACTCAGGCGATGTCGTGAACGGACCCGACGCCTTCGAGCTGCGGGTAGCCCAGCCCGACAATCTGGAGGAGCTCTCGCTCACTGGCATCGACTTCTCAGGGGAGTGTGGCTTCGTGATCAGCGGCCGGGCGAGCACGCCGGATACCGAGCTCATCGCTCAGTACATAGTGGAAGAGCTTCCAACGCACGTCGCCAGCCTCTGCGAAGAGCGATGACTAGGTGGTGTTCTTCTTCGGGAGGTTGCGAACGCCGGGAGTGAGCGAAGAGCTCCGGGACGATGTGGGTAACCACTCGCCGTGGCCACCGCCGGAGGCGGGGTGATCGCCTTGAACCGACGCCAAGAAGGATCACCTATCCGCCGGACACGGAGACCAGCTGCCCCCACAGGGGAGTCTTCTGTCCACTCAAAGGGAGGTCGCTGTCCCAGGACACTGAGCAGCGCGCTCGGTTGCGTGAGTTCGTCACGGCTGAGTACGCGCGTGGTCGGTCGCTCCGCGGGCTCGGGGAGCTCTCGCGTTGGTCGCCGCGCCGGTCGCCGAACCCCTTCGAGCAGCTCGCGTCGTTCGTCGGCCAGTACCATGCCGATGGGTCGCAGCTCGACACGATCCGCGGTCCGCTTGCTCTGGATCCACCGACTCCGCGACTGGGTCGTGTTTGCTTCGGCTTACGTCGACAACGGGTCGGCGGCATAGTTCGCCCAGGAGCCGCTGGCTTTCGCGCTGAGGCGGACGATGGTTTGTGGATGGAGGCCAAGGACGCCGGAGAGCATCGCGGGTGGGATCTCTCGGGTGAGTTGTTCGGAGGCGGCCAGGCGCAGTTGCCGTGGCCGGATGCCCAGGGATCTACGCAGTCGGCTTGCGAGGGCGTTCGCGGTGATGTGCTTTCCGGCGTGGCTGCCAGGGAACAGCCATCGGGTTGGGAGGTTCTCGGCTGTGCCGTGGCGGCGGCGGACTGGGAGGCTGCGGATCACGGTCGCGAACGGCTCAGGTAGTTCGAGTGCATCGGTGCCGAGCGTCAGGCTCGTGCCGGTCTGCGTGATCGTGACATCGTCGATCGTGAGCGCGACGACGCGGTTCAAGGGTTGCGCGTAGAGCACGATGAGCGCGGCAGCAATCCGGTCCGCGGGATCAAGAGAATCCTCGGTGACCAGCCGGCGTGCGATCTGCCAACGTTGTTCGGAGTCCATCGGGGCGACGGGTTGTCCGACGTAGGCGCGCGGGAGCTCGACCTGTTGTGGCAGTTGGCGGCTCTGCCTGGCCCAGGACAGGAACGGTCGAACGACGTGCCGGATTGCTCCGTGGCCGGCGAACCACGAGTCGATATCGTGCTGGGTCGTCTCGCCCAGGTGTCGTCCAGCTTCTTGCAGGGTGGTGAGAAAGGCGACGACCTGCTCGATCTGGCGGGTGGCGTTTCGTGCGCTGGTGTCGACCCGCCGTTGCTCGTGCTGGGCCCGTACCCTGGGCAGGACCTTCCAGTTCACCCACCGCGTCGTGATCCGCCGGTGTTCGAGATCGAGTGAGGTGAGCAGGTCCGGAACGCGGGTCTCGAGGCGGCGCAAGCTCCGGTGCGGGTCGGGCGCGAGGAGCCTGGTGGCGACCAGCAGAGCGCGCAGGTGTTCTGCTGCTCGACGTTGCGGGAACTGGTCGAGCGTGTCGTGGCTGAGCGGAATACGGCCGGTGTCGAGGTCCTGCAGCAGCTCGCGGGTACGGGCCAGCCAGCGGCGCGTCGTGAGGGGCTCCGCGGCAAGGATCGACTCGCGCAGCGGGGCCAGGACACCATCCCCGGCAAGCACACGGTCGAGGTCCCGACGCAGTGCGCAGGCGTTGCAGACCCTGGACCCGTCAACGCCGACGAGAGGAACGTCGCACGGGCCGCAGTCCTGGCAGCGCTTCCGCGCCAGCTCACGACACCAACGACAACAATCGTCATGGTCGAGCAGCCGGTTGGGCTTCCCGCATCTGGCGCAGTTGCCTCGGTCTCGTCCGATGCCCTTGCCGCAACTCCAGCACAGCCCACGTCCCTTCATGGCGGTGCGGTCGCAGAGCTGACAGATCTGTTCGGTCACTTGGCGTGTGAGACCTCCGCTCGCCGCGGAGTGCGGGCGGTGACCTTCGCGGAGACCCGCGCGGGTTTCCCGCCGGTGCCGGTCGCTTTCGCGGCAGCAGTCTCGGCGACGGGCTCGATCAGGTCGTTCGGGGTGCAACTGAGGATGTCGCAGAGCGCGGTCAGAGTGCGCAGGCTCAACCGTTCCGGGGTGCCGGTGACTAGCCGGTATACCTGCGCCTCGGAGAGTTGGACACCACGCTCGGCAAGCAACGGGACGAGCATCGTGGTGGCGAACATCTCCTGCTCAGCCATCAGCCGGCGCAGGTGCCATCGGTATCCCAGACGGCGCTGGGGGGTGCGTGCCATCGTGTCGCTCCTCTAGTCGCGGTTCAAGGTCTCGGGATGGAAAGCGCGGTCAAGAGCTTGCCGCAGGGCTCGGTTCTTGTAGTCGGCCCCGACGCTGGTGTAGATCGCGGTCGTCGATCCCCAGGAGTGCCCGAGCTGCTGTTGCACGAACAGGTGGTCGAAGCCGTCCTCGAGCAGATGCGTCGCGAACGAGTGGCGCAGGCAGTGAGGGCCGAGATTGCGGTCCAGTCCGATCGCGTCTCGATACTCGGAGAACCGCCGCGAGATCGCGTCGGTGCCGACGACGGCACGGCGCTCGGTCGGCCACAACGCGGTGCCCGTGGCGTCGTAGAGCGGCCGCACCTCCTCTACCCACTCAGCGAGGGCCTCCGCCGCCCAGCCCATGGTCGTCAACACGGTGCGACGGCGCGGCGGGCTGCCCCGCATCGCCTTCCCATAGCGAACAGCCAGCGCCCCGTACCGGCCGAACTCGGGAGCCGCGGCATTCGCCGACCAGTCGACAATCTCCAGCTTCGCCGCTTCGCGGCGCCGTAGCCCCCAGGCGTAGATCGTCTTGAACAGCGCCGCATCGCGGAACGTCGCCAACCATCCCTTCCGGCCCCGCGCCCGCACCTGGCCAACCCGCTGATCGCAGTAGTCAAAGAACGCCTGTAGCTCATCACGCGACAGCGGCCGGTTCCCTGGCCGCCCCTCATAGTCGGTACGGTGGATGACGGTGTTCCACTCGTGGAATATTTGAACCGGCACGTCCCCGAAGTGTCGTTCGCACACCTCGTGCCACTGGTAGCGAGCATCGGACAGATACCCGCAGAACAGCGCGACCGCCATCTGGTAATTCCGCACCGTCGAATGCGCCAAACCCGCCGAGACCATCTCCGCCGTCCACGCCTCGACATCGCCCGGCGTCCAGCGCCACGGGTAATCGTTCGTGAACGAGACGAACCGGCGAACCGTGAGCAACCGCCGCTCGATCGTCAATCCAGACAACATCCGCGACCGCTGCTGCAACTCCCAGCCCTCCAGCATTGCCGTCAACACCGTCTCCTCCGCGGCGAACAGCGCCACCCCAGGCATCAGCAACCGGGCGGCAGGGTCACCCGGCGCGCGCTGCGACCGCCCCTCCGCCGAACCATCCACATCCCGCATCGACACCCGATGACACTATCATGCATCAGATGCAGGATGCACACCGGCGGCAGACCTCGCTCTAAGCTCCGAGCCGCTTCATCCCGGGCTCGTGCCCGACGACGCGGGTCCCCGTGACTACGCGGCATCGCTCGGGTCTCCACCCCCTGAATCCTGCATCGGATGCAATTCCCCGGCCTTCATCAACAACCTGTTGCTGATCCTCGCGCAGAAGCCCGAGGCGACCCACGTCGCCGGCTACCGCACATGGCAGAAGCTCGGCCGCCAGGTCCGCAAGGGAGAGCGCGGAATCCGCATCTTCGGCGGCCGCGACGTGCGCGAGACCGTCGAGGACGAGCAGACCGGCGAGGAGAAGGAGCAGCGCCGTGTGAGGTTCTTCCCCGTGTCCGTGTTCGACATGGCCCAGACCGACCCCATCGACCCCGAGGCCGACGACCCGAGCACGCTCGCCCACCGCCTGCGCGGAGACGACCCGCTCGGCATCCTCGCCGCCGTCACGGACTACCTCACCGGCCAGGGCTGGACCGTCGAGCGCGAGGCGATCCCCGGCGAGACCAACGGCTACACCACGACCGACGGCACTCGCCGCGTCGTCGTCGACGCGGACCTCTCCCCCGCCCAGGCCGCCAAGACGGCGCTGCACGAGGCGGCACACGTCATCCTGCACGCCGAGCAGGACGCGGCCGAGTACGTCCAGCACCGCGGCGTCACGGAGACCGAGGCCGAATCGGTGGCGTACGTCGTCGCGGGCATCCTGGGCCTGGACACCAGCGCCTACAGCATCGGCTACGTCGCCGGGTGGAGCAACGGCGAGCCCGAGACGATCAAGGCCACCGCGGCGAACGTGCTGCGAGCCGCGCACACCCTGGCCGACGCGATCACCGAGCCCGCCGAGGAGAGCGACGCGGCCTAGCCGAATAGTACTATTGGGGCTAATGGAGTTGGGAGGTGTCGACGATGGCAGGACCGAGCAGGTGGCGACGTCGCGCCGCCCTGGCGGACGGCGGCGAGGGGTGCCACCCCTCGCGCACCCCGAGGCCCCGCGGGCGACGGAGCGCCCGCGGGGGTACGACGGAGGCCGGCCGCCGGCCGGCGACTGCACGAGCCGTTCAGTGTTCGTTCCTGGCGCTCCATCATCGCCGGCCGGGCCGTCCGCACAAGCCCGCTTCGCGGGCCGGCTCCGCCGAGAACTTCGGCACGCGTCGCTGCGCTCCTTATTTCGCGCCGAACTTCTCTCCCCCGCCGCCCTCCGGGTTGCTGCTCCCGGCCCGGCCGGTGATTGCTCCGCTATCAGGAACGATCCCTAAGAATGAGCGATGAGAGGAGTCCCACGATGCTGACCGTGACCGTCTACAGCACCGGGCCGAGCTGCATGCGCTGCACGCTGACCAAGAAGGCCCTGGCCAAGGAGGGAGTGCCGTTCGTGGAGGTCGACGTGCGGGAGAACCCGGACGCGCGTGCCTACATCACCGAGGACCTGGGCTACAGCGAGGCCCCCGTGTGCATCGTCGAGGACGGCACCGGCGAGGACCACTGGTCCGGCTTCCGGCCCGACAACATCAAGCGCGTGGCACGTGCCTCCGCTTGACTCGCTGCAACGGTAATAGTTCTATTAGAGGTAACAGGGTTAGAGAGGATGAGGACATGAGCGCGAGGCTGACGCCGTACGACAACGGCACCCGGCTGGAGCCCCACGTGTGGGTCCGAGGCGACGTGGCCACCCCTGGCGGCCTGCCGAGGCGCACGGAGGAGGACGACTACGGCCGCGTGGACCTCGACGACGACGAGGGCCGGACGGTCCTCACGCTGTACGTCGAGCGCACGGCCGAGGGCTACACGCTGCACGTGGAGAACCTGACCGACTCGCTGCGGATCGAGGTCGACCACGACGAGGCTGTGGAGGTGGTGCGCAACTAGACCTAGCAACCCTATTCCCCCCAACAGTACTATTAGAGTTACAACCCAACCAGGAGGAACCATGAGTTACATCACCCGCACCGGCAACCTGACCGAGGCCCCCACGCTGCGGACCGGCGAGAGCGGCCCGTACACCTACGCCCGAGTCGCCGTCAGCGACCGCATCCGCCAGGAGGACGGCTCCTACGTCGACGGCCCGGCGGTGTTTTACGACGTCGCCGTGGGCGGCAGCCAGGCGACCAACCTCGTCGAGGCGGCCGAGCGCAGCGGCAACATCCGCATCACGTTCTCCGGGCGCTACCGCGTCACCGAGTACAAGGGTGAGCAGGGAACCCGCATCCAGCACGAGGTGCGCGCCGACGAGGTGAGCGTGAGCCTGCGCGGCCAGTCCGTGGCTGTCGAGCGCAGCGCCCGTGCCGACGAGCGCGAGACCGACACCTACTGACCGACGAGGGGTGCGGCGCCAACTCGCAGGCGCCGCACCCCTAACAGTACTATTAGCCCTATTGGAGGTATTACCGTGACCGCTCGAATCATCGCCCTCTGCAACCAGAAGGGCGGCGTCGGCAAGTCGACGACGACGTTCCACCTCGCTCGTGCAGCCGTGCTGCGCGGACAGCGCGTGCTCGTCGTCGACAACGACCCGCAAGGCAACCTCACGGCCGTGGCGGCCGCGGAGAGCGTGGAGGAGGACCAGGCAGGACTTGCTGACGCTCTCAGCTCACGAGCGCCCGAGACGATCCGCGACGTGATCGTGCGGGGCGTGTGGCCCGGCCTCGACGTGGTGCCCACGTCCGGCGTCACGCTCGGCTACGTGCGCGACGAGCTCGTGATCGCAGGAGCGGGCCGGGAGGGCCGCCTGCGCGAGGCGCTGGCGACCGTCGCAGCGGACTACGACCTGATCCTCATCGACTGCGCGCCGAGCCTGGACCAGCTCACGATCAACGGCCTGACGGCCGCCGGGTCGATCGTCGTCGTGACGCACTCGAAGCTGTTCAGCGCGAACGGCCTGGCGCAGCTCCTCGACACGATCGACAGCGTGAGGCAGCACTACAACCCCACGCTGACCGTGGCCGGCGTGATCGTGAACCAGCACGAGGAGCAGACCGTGAGCGGCCGCACCTGGCTCGACGAGCTGCACACCGCGGCCGAGAGTCGCGGCCTGACGGTCCTGAGCCCGCCGATTCCCAAGCGTGTCGTCATCAGCGACGCCCTCGAAGCGGCGAACGGCCTCGACGAGTGGGGGAGTGCCGAGGCGACCGCGCTCGGCGCGATCTACGCCGACCACCTGAACGCGATCGAAGGAGTTTCGTCATGACCCGCCCCACCCCGCGCCGGTCGAGCCTGGCCGGGTCGAGCCCCATCACCTCACCGCCGGCGGAGCCAGCGGCCGTCGACGCCACGGGCTGGACGAAGGACCAGCACGACGAGGCAGACCAGGCCGAGCAGATGCGCGAGATGCGCGCAGTCGAGGCCGAGCAGGCCGCGCGGCGGCCGCAGCCCAAGAGGAAGTACCCGGCCAAGGTGTCGTTCTACCAGGAGCGAGCCGACACCGACCGCATCCGCGGGGCGATCCTGCACACGATGGCCACCGAGGGCTCACGCTCGCTGTCGCAGTTCATCAACCAGGCCGTCATGGCCGAGGTCGAGCGACTAGAGCGCAAGTACAACGGCGGGCAGCCGTTCCCGGCCGTAGGAGCCCGCGAGCTGCCCCAGGGCCGCCCGATGGGGGAGTGAACCCATGAAGGTCCGAGCGATCGCCGCAGCGGCCCTCACGGCCGCGCTGGCGGCGTGCTCGGCCGCATCGCCCACCACCGCCACGGTGCAGGTCGGTGACGCGCTGACGTTCAGCGTCGAGGTGGCCGACACCGAACAGACCCAGCGAGACGGCCTCAGCGGCCGCACCTCGCTGTCGGAGGGCACCGGGATGCTGTTCCCGTTCGAGGAGCGCCAGGAGCAGCAGGTGTGGATGGCGGGAATGGAGATCTCGATCGACGTCGCCTGGATCGTCGACGACCAGGTGCTCGCCACCGACACGCTCGACCCGTGCACCCTCACCGACCAGAGCCAATGCCCACGGTGGACGTCGCCGGCGCCGGTCGACGCGCTGCTCGAAGTCCCAGCCGGTGCGCTCGACGGCATCGAGCCCGGCACCCACGTCACCATCCGAGAGGACCAACCATGACCACGACCCTGATCGAGACGCCCGCACCCGATCCGATCGCTGACGCGATCGCCGCCCTGACCGCGGCCGCGCGCCGTGAGCGAACCATCGGCGCCGGTACGCCGAACGAGCACATCGAGCCCGTCGATTTCGGAGAGATTGCCTGCCACGTCATCACCGCGGTGGCGGCGAACGTCGGAGGCGTCGAGGTCCTGCTGTCAGGCCGCCCCGGATCGTGGGAAGCCGACTACGTGCGACAGATCGTCCAGAGCACCGCCGGGGACGACGACACCGAGCTGCTGCGCTACCGCACCGAGCCGGTGCGCATCGAGTTCGACGCCGAGGAGGCATTCGACGACTTCGGCCTGACCGGCCTGTACGAGCGCGACGTCGACGAGCTGGCCACCCGCTCGGCGGCAGCCGACGATGCCCTGTTCGAGGCGTACGTGACGGCCGAGGAGCGAGCCCGGATCGAGGAGATTCGCGCTGCGACGACGAACGTCATCGGAACCGACGACGATGCCCTGTTCGAGCGCTCGAAGCCGCTCATGGAGGAGGCGCAGGCGATCGTCGAGGCCATCACTCAGCGCGCCGTGGCGGCCGACGATCCCCTGGCGGCCGCGCTGACGGCCGCCGAGACCGCCGAGGAGACGGCCCGCGAGCTGTGGGAGCAGGACCAGGCCGCCTACCGCGAGGCGTACACGGCCGCGATCCGCCAGGCCCTCACCGACCGCGGCCTCACGGTCGAGGTCGAGGTCGTCGAGGCCCGCGGCGAGTTGGAGTGGGACCCGCTCATCGACGAGCTGCACGAGCACGCACGGAAGAACGCGCCGCTGCCCATGACCGGGGCCGCTCCTGACTGGACTAGCGGCACCCCCGCCGACGCGCTGCACCGCGCCGGCCTGACCTACGTTACGCGAGCGCAGGCAGTGGCGCGATGACCACCCTGGACCTGTACCACCGCACCAGCGAGGACGCCGCCCGCGCGATCGTGGCCACCGGCCGCTTCCTCACACGTGAGAACACGCCGGAGGCGTACGTCTCGACGCACGTCGACGGCGAGGCCGCCGGCTACGGATCAGCCGTCGTGCACGTGCGCGTCGACGAGGCCGACGCGCAGCTCGAAGACGAGTTCCCCGACGGCGAGCTGCACTACCGAATCCCGCTCGACCGCGCCGAGGTCGTCGAGGCATTCACGCTCACCCAGGAGGGCGAGCGCTCCCCTCTCGCCGGCGCCGTGACGAACGTAAGGGCAGCGTCATTCCCAAGCGCCCCGCAGGCCCGCGCCGTCACGGTCACCGCAGTACGAGCGAACGGACCTACCGCCGACCGGCCCGGCCAACTCGAACGCTGACCGCACGCCGGCAGCGGCCCGCGGTGTGTCGGCCACGGCTCAGTGCGCGGCGCCGAGTTCGACGAGGAGGACGCCGCCGACGACAAGGGCGATGCCGGCGGCCATGATCCACGAAAACGGCTCGTCGAAGAGGAGCTTGGAGAGGATGGCGGTGAGGGCGACGCCGCAGGCGGCCCAGATGCCGTAGCCGACGCCGAGGGCCATCCCCGCGTCGAGGGCGAGTGCCAGCATGGTGAACGCGACGATGTAGCCGGCGATGACCGCGACGAACCAGAGCTTGCGGCCGTGGGTGGCCATGCGCAGGGAGAGGGTCGCGGCGACCTCGAAGCCGATCGCGCCGGCGAGGAACAGCCAGGCCATCAGCTCGCCGCCTGCCTCTGGCGGGCGGCGCGTTGGGAGCCGAGTTCGATAGTCAGCACGCCGAGGATGATGAGCACGATCCCGCCGACCATGATCGGGGTGAGCGGTTCACCGTAGATCAGGGTGGACAGGATCGCGGTGAGGGCGACGCCGGAGGCTCCCCAGATGCCGTAGGCGACGCCGAGCGGCACGCGCTCGCGCAGGACGAGCGCGAGGAACATGAACGCGCAGAAGAAACCGGCGACCACGAGCGCATACCAGCCCGGATGACCGAGCGCGGCTTTGAGGGAGAGCGACCCGGTGACCTCACTGAGGATCGCGCAGGCGAGGAGTATCCACTTCTTCATCATTCGACTTTCGAGAGGAGCTGGGTGGGGCCGCGACCCCTTACCGGAACTCAGACGATTCAAGCAACCTACCAAATGGTATAGTAACTCGGGCGAGGCTCGCCAGCCAAGCTCGGTGCCGGGCGATTCGAGGACGGGAGGTGCGCGGTGACGCGACCTAGCAAGCGCACCAACATCCTTGACGCCGCGCTGCGCGTCGCGGAGCGTGACGGGGTGACCGGGATCACCCTGGATGCTGTCGCGCAGGAGGCCGGGCTGACCAAGGCCGGGCTCATGTATTACTTCCCGAGCCGGGAGGCCCTGCTGTGGGGCATCCAAGAGCACTTGATCGTGTTCTGGGAGGGAGCGATGGAGGCAGCCGCCGGCAAGACGGCCGCGGAGGCGACGCCGGAGGAACGGTTGGCCGCGTACGCGCGGGTGGCGACCGAGTCGGCCGGTAGCGCCGAGCTGGCCCTGATTCTCGAGTTCTCCAAGCACGCCGGCCTCGCCGCGCAGTGGGATGGCGTCGTGGCGCGGTGGACGCCCACCGCAGAGGAGGCAGCGACCGACCCGCGTGCGTTCGCGATGTTCATCGCCCGGCTCGCCGCGGACGGGCTGTGGAGCTTCGAGTCGATGTACGACACCCGCCTGAACCCCCAGTTCCGGAGCGCCGTGGCCGAGGCCATCGCCGCCATGATCCCCGCGACCACCTCGCCCTGACCGATAACGATCGTTTCCGGTGCGGATGCCGGCGACGTCGACCAGAGCGCTGTGGATCGCATCGGTTGGTGGCGTGCTTCTGAGAGCGCTCAGTGGCCGATGAGGAGGGCTTCTCTGGCGGCGTCGACGAGCTCTGGGGAGAGGGTGTAGAGGTCGTTGATGGTCTGAACGCGTTCGATCTGGGTGATCAGGCGATCGAGGAGTCGGAAGTTGCCGGCGGTGATGCGGGCGATGGTGGCCAGGGCGGCGGCGTGGGCGATCGGGTCGTGGTCGGTGTTGTGCTGTGCAGGGAGGCGCGCGGAGAGGACAGCGGTGAGCTCGTCGGGTCCGAGGGGCCGGTACTCGTGGGCGAAGCCGATGCGGCTGTAGAGCTGGGGGTAGCGGGCGAGGCGTTTCTCGATGCCGGGCATGCCAATGAGGATGACGCCCATGTGGTGGCGGTCGTAGTAGTCGCGGACTTGCTCGAGGCCCGCGCTCTTGAGCCTGTCGGCTTCGTCGATGATCAGGAGCTCGGTGCGCCCGGAGGAGCGTGAGGCGTCGTAGAGGTAGGGGTCGACGAGGCCGAGCTCGGCGTAGTCGATCGCGTAGGAGATCGCCTGGCAGGCTCGGGGCAGTCCTTGGTCGATCTGCTTGACGGTGGCGGCCACCGTGGGGGTGTAGAACGCGGTGCGTGCTTCTAGGACGCGCGGCGGTACGGGCCCGACCGCGTCGGCGACCACGGACTGCCACTGTTCCCAGTCGTCGACGCCGGCGTAGTGGCGGGCTGAGAGTGTCTTGCCTATCCCGGGTGGGCCCCAGCACAGTCCGATGTAGCGGTGGGTGCGCACGGTGTCGGCGAACTCGGTGAACCGCCGGTGCTCGCGGGTGCTGTGGAAGGCCGGTGCGGGGTGAGGGTGCGGGGCGGGGGAGTTGACCTCGTCGAAGGTGCCGGTGAGGAACCGCCGGCCGTCGTCGTCTTTGCCGAGCACGGAGAGCTTGTTAGTCGGTGGCATACAGACGCAGTCCATGTCGTGGTCGGGGCTCAGGAGCCGGTGGCGGTGCTGTGTCGTCGGTGCTGCCTGCTGGTGGGGTGTAGCGGGTGTCGCCGGGGAGGGCGCTGGCGAGGGTGCGGTGTTGGCGGAGCTGGTGCTTGAGGTCGCGGCGGCGTTGGCGGCGGGCGGCTTGGAGCTGGTCGAGGGAGATTGACTCGGCGGATAGCTCGGGGGCGATCGCCCGGCACAAGAACTCGTCGTTGAAGTACACGCGGATCTCCCCGACGTCGCGCGGGTTGAAGCGGACGGTGACCTGCTCCCCGACGTAGGCGGCCAGGACTGTGGACAGGTAGCGGGTCGAGGCGAACTGGATGCCGTCGCGCTGGACCTTGCGGGTGGTGGCCGCGGTGAGCAGGAGCAGGTCGAGATCTTCGGGGTGGGCGGGGCTGCGCGGGATGAAGCCGCTCGCGCTCCACCGGTCGTTGGGCCCCTGGTGGGTCTGGGAGTGAGGGCGGGTGTTGTACTCGGCGACGACGTACTGCTCGACGATGACGTCGAGGTCTTCGAGCGTCAGCGCCGGGGTCGTGACCGGGGCACCGTTCGTGCCGTGCGGGATGTACCCGGGCAGGTGCGGCAGGAGCTCGGTGGTGACGGTCCGGTAGAACCGTTCGATCTTCCCTCGACCCTGGGGGACCCCGACTCGGGAGTGGATCAGCCGGATGTGGGTGTCCAGGCAGACCTGCTCGAGGCGAGCGGAGGTGAAGTCCGAGCCGTGGTCGCTGTAGAGGACCTCGGGCAGCCCGCAGACCGGCCAGCCCGGGTTCGTCTTGGCGTTGACGGCCTGGTGCAGGGCGAGCGCCGTCTGCTCGGCCGAAGGTGCGCCGAGGAAGAGGGTGTAGCCGGCCACGGCGCGGGAGTAGTCGTCCAGGACCACAGTCAGCCACGGGCGCACCTGGGTTCCCTTGGCGCCGAGGATCGCCACGTCTAGGAGAGTGTGGTCGACCTGCCACTGCTCGTTGGGTCGCTCGGCCGAGCGCCGCAGCACCAGCTCGAACCTGTCCCGGTACCCCGCGTCCCCGTGCTCGGCCAGAGCGCGCAGCCCGGGATCGATCCCGGTGACCAGGCTCCGGACGCTGGAGTAGCTGGGGGCAGACAGGCCGCGGTCATGTGCGATCCCAGCAACGCGGCGGTGGACGAACGCCACTGTCGGAGCCGGCTTTGCCAGGGCGAGCGCTTCGACTATCTCGATCAGCTCTGTCGGGATGCGGCGCCGGCCATGATCGCTGCGTTGGCGCCGAGCGAGGCCGTGCGAGGTGGAGTCAGCCCGGTAGGCGCGCGCCCAGCGCGAGAGGGTGCGCAACGAGACACCCGACTCGGCTGCCAGCCGCGTCCATGGGACACCGTTGTCGTGCTGGCGCAGGAGAGCGATCTTGTCTGAGACCTCCCACCGCGCAGGCACGTCCCCTCACCTCACATCGGCCGTGCGTCTTGGGCGAGGTGACGGTAGATCGTGCCGCGCGAGACACCGAACGTCTCAGCGATCTGCTGGACCGTGTAGGACTTCTCGTCGTACATCGCCCGGGCCTGGCGCGCCTTGGTCGCCGTCATCTTGAACCGGCCGCCGCCCTTGCGACCTCTCGCTCGGGCGGCGGCAAGACCGTCCTGGGTGCGCTCGACGATCAGGTCATGCTCGAACTCAGCGATCGCGGCGAGCATGTGGAAGAACAGGCGGCCACCCGGTGTCGTGGTGTCGATGCCCTGAGACAGCGCCTTGAGACCGATGCCTCGCTGCTGGAGGCTCTCGACGACTTCCTTGAGGTTGCGCACCGACCGCCCGAGCCGGTCGAGCTTGGTCACCACGAGGGTGTCACCTGAGCGCAAGTAGTCCAGAGCGTCGTCGAGCGCGGGTCGCTTGGCCAGCACTCCCGAGGCGTGCTCGACGAACACCTTCTCGCACCCCGCGGCGGCGAGCAGGTCTGTCTGCCCGTCCGGGTTCTGCTCCCGGGTCGAGACGCGCGCGTATCCGATCGAAGCCATGACCCGAATGTACCGCCAACGTCCCTCGCGGTACATAGGTCTCGGACACGGGCCATGAGACACGACGCGCCGATCTGGACGTGTGGAGTTTGCCGATAAATGGCGGTGTTTTTTGATCGGTATGTGTCGTTAGTTGCCTATCACGAGGACGCTGGCGGCTGCTTCGATGACGTCGTCTGTGATGGTTTCGAGTTGGTTGATTTTCAGGACGCGGGTGATCTGGGGGAAGAGTCGCTCGAGGAGTCGGAAGTTGCCGCGGGTGATTCTTTCGATTGCTGCGATGGCTTGGGCATCGGTGAAGTCTTCGGGGTCCAGTGTCTTTCCGAGTCGTTTCCAGTGGCGGTCCAAGACGAAGAGTAGTTCTTCGCGTCCGAGGGCCCGGTAGCGGTGGGAGAACCCAAGGCGGCTGTACAGCTGGGGGTAGTGGCGGAAGCGTTGGTCGATTCCCGGCATGCCGATAAGGATGATCGCGATGTGGGTGCGGTCATGTTTGTCTCTGAGCTGTTCGAGGACGTTCGGGGCGAGCCGTTCGGCTTCGTCGATGATCAGCAGTTCGACCCATTTATTGGTGTTGCCGACATGGACTCCGGTGACCTTTCCGATGAGGCGTTGGTGTTCGTCTGCGCAGATGCCGATCCTGATCTGTAGGTGCTCGACGTCGCGTATGAGATCTTTGGGCCTGGGTAGCACTTCGGGTGTGTAGAAGACCGTGCGGGAGCGGTTGGCGAGGGCGTAGTGTTTGGCGTCATGGTCGCCCCGCGGACCCCATTCTGTGATGTAGGGCTCCAGTGTGTCCCAGTTGGCGTAGCGGCGCGCTGACTGGGTCTTGCCTACTCCTGCGTCGCCATGGCAGATCCCGATGGTTTGCTCTTTGCGTACGGCGTTGGCGAATTCCGTGAATCGCCGGTGCTCCTTGGTAACGATGAAGTCCTTGTTCATGATCAGTCCTCTTCATAGGTGCGAAGCCGGCGCCTGGTTGGTGTTGGTGCGGTTTGTCGTGGTTCCTCGCGGGGTGCGTGAGTGGGTATGCGTTCGTTGATGGTCCGGCGCAGCTCGCGTCGGCGGGCTCGGCGGGCAGATTCAATGTCGCGGAGGCTGAGCCTGAGGTTTGGATGGTTTTCGTCGATGGCAACGCAGATGAAGGTGTTGTGGTCGTAGACGCGGATTTCGGAGATGTCTCTGGGGTCGTAGCGGATCGTGACCGTGTGTCCGACGAAAGGTGCCAGAGTCGGAGCAAGGTAGCGCTGGCCCTGGAAGTGGATTCCGTCGCGCTGGACCTTACGGTGTTTCGGCACCGTGAGCAGGAGCCCGTCGAGGGCTTCGAGGCTGTCGGGCATGCGTGGTAACCAGCCGTCTGCGACCCAGCTGTCCCTCGGAGAACGGCCGAGTTCCTGGTGGGGTCGTTCGTTGTAGGTGGCGATGAAGGAACCAATGGCCCGGTCAAGGGCGGCAAGATCAAGCCCTGGTTGGGGGTTCCGGCTTCCATGCCCGAGGTGCCCTGGGAGCGAGGCGAGGAGTTCGGTGTTGACGGTGCCGAAGAAGCGTTCAACCTTTCCCCGTCCTTGGGGTCGGCCAATCGTTGAGTAGATAAGGCGGATATGAAGCTCGATCGCCGTGCGTTCAAGGTGGTGGCTGGTGAAATCAGAACCATGGTCGACGTGCAGAACGTCAGGAATGCCGCACATCGCCCAGGTCGCGTCGCTCTTTCGCCAAATGGCCTGTCGGAGGGCGAGTGCCGTGTTCATGGCCGATGGTGCGCCGGTGAACACCATGTACCCGCACAAGGCTCTGGAATGATCGTCCATCACGGTTGTTAGCCATGGCCGGTCCGGCGTCCCGTTCGCTCCGGTGACGAGGATGTCGAGTTCGGTGTGGTCGGCTTGCCAGATCTGGTTAGGCCGGTCGGCTCGGCGACGGAAAACGAGTTCGTGCCGGTCTCGATAAGAGGCAGGACCTTCGAGGGCGAGGGTTACCAGGGCCGGATCGAGCGCTTGGACGATCTCACGCACTGTGGCGTAGCTGGGCGCGTGAAAGCCCTTTTGCCCTGCTTCAGAAACAGTCAAGCGGTGCAATGTGGCAAGACTCGGTCGGGGCTTCGTCAGGGCAAGTCTTTCGATGACCGCCACAGCTTCGGCGTCGGTGTGCCGCTTGCCTGTATCGGAGCGAGTATTCCGTTCCAGCGCCTGGAGGCCACGAGCCTTGTAAAGCCGGTGCCAGCGTTGAAGCGTCCGGGCACTAATCCCCGTTTCCCGGGCGAGAACGGCGAGTGGAACCTGGTCCTCGACGTGAAGTCGGAGGATCTTCCAGCGTTCATCGCCGTTCACCGTACGCCTACGTGCCGGTACTCTTACGGGCGGCCAGGGCCTGCTGATGCCGGTACAAGGTAGCCCGGCTCCAGCCCACCAGACGCGCGGCGTCCTCGGCAGTGCGCCCCTTGGCCCTCGCATCCTGGACGACGGCGAGTTTGTCTGCAATAACCATCGGATCGGAGGCTGGTCTGCCGAAGCGCGTGCCGTTCTGTCTGGCAGCCAGGATGCCGGCGTTGACCCGCTCAACGATCAGCTCACGTTCGTACTCGGCAAGGGTGGCCAGCATATTCAGCATCAACCGACCCGTCGAAGTCGCCGGATCGATTCCATCAGAAATGGACCGCACCTGGATCCCACGTTCCCGGAGCAGGTTAACCGTATTGAGGACATCAATCAGTGACCGGCCCAAGCGGTCCACCCGCCACACCACGACGGTATCGCCTTCCTCTGCGTAGGCGAGCAGTTTCTTCATCCCGGGCCGCTCGGCAGCGGCCTTGCTCCCGGATGTGACATCGGCGAAGACATCGCGCTTCTGGACTCCGGCAGCGACCAATGCATCGAGCTGCAGCTGAGCATCCTGACTCGAAGTGCTCACGCGCGTATACCCGAGATGCCTCACCCGGCCATTGTGCCTCAGAAAGTCAGTGAAAGCACTTGGCTAAGACGTTATACATCGAGACGACTTTCCAAGACATGAACCGGATCGAAACGGCGCGGCGATCTACTGACAATATCGACGCGAGGCTTGTGTCTTGAAAAGCTGTTATTTTTCAAGACAGCATTAATAGGGAGCGCATGTGGTGTCTCCGGGCGCAGGTGGGTGGGATGGTGCTCAGGGCCTGACGTAGGCCCAGCCCTGCCACTGGCGTTCCGCCAGGTGCGCCACTGCTGCTGGAACAGTGCCGATGCCAACGGCAAGGTCAGCTGCTTCCAGTCCTGCTGAGGGCAGGCTGGTTGCACGGGCAAGAATTTCTACGCCGAGTTGCTGGACATTCGTGATCGCCTCGTTGATCGGCGAGTCTCCGGTGAGCAGTCGAACACCTGCGCCTTGAACGACCACTTCGATCGCCCGGCCGTGCTTAAGTGCCGCTCGGGCATTGGCTGAACTGCGCAGCACGCCGGCCAGTGGTTCCGCATCAAGCGGACCTGCTGCATGGAGGAGCAAGCCCGGATCATTCGGTCCTGGTGATGACATGGCGGAGCCCTCGTTGGCGGTCATGGTTATCCGCGTCAGTTGTTTAGTGCTGCGAGGGTGTTACGCAGGCGGGTACCGGCGTCGTCGGCGATTTCCTTGACGGCAGGAGCTGCGCTGAGCTGGACCATGGTCTTTGGGTCGATGGCCTCGATGGTGGTGACTCCTGCATCCTGGCCGCGGCGTACGACGACGTTACACGGCAGGAGTGTTCCAATCTCGGGTTCGGCGGCAAGGGCGCGGCTGGCCAGGGCGGGGTTGCAGGCACCGAGGATGAGGTAGTCACCCACGGCGTCCGCGGCTTCGGCACCCAGTTTGGCTTCGAATGTGGACCGGACATTGATTTCGGTGAGGATCCCGAATCCTTGGGCTGCTAGGGCGTCCCGGGTGCGGTTCACGGCTTCGCCCCATGGAAGATCGATGGTCGTGCTGAGCGTGTACGTCATGGTTCTCCTTTGGGTGGCTCAAACGGGGGGCGGGTCAGGCGAGGGAGAGGAAGAGCTTTTCCAGGTCCTTCTTGTCCATGGTGGCGTCCTTTTGGACGATGCACTGCTCAAGGCCCGTAGCGATGATGGCGAAGCCGGCCCGGTCAAGGGCTTTGGACACGGCCGCCAGCTGGGTGACGACGTCTTTGCAGTCCCGGCCTTCCTCGAGCATCCGGGTGACGGCGGTGAGCTGGCCTTGTGCGCGCTTGAGGCGGTTGATCACGGGCGTGAGTTCGGTTGGGTTCAATTCCATAAGGGTTCTCCATCGATGGGGTGCTGCCGTCAACAATATACCCCCATGGGTGTTTTGACTACCCCCGGGGGTATCTGTAATACTCGGTGGGGTATCCACCCGACCCCTTCCGAGAGACCACTTATGACTTCCCCCTCCCAGGCCAGCGTCGCCGTTACGGCACTCGCTCCCGAAACCCTTCAGTCCTGGATCACTGAACACCGGGACCTCGTGGTGATCGACGTGCGTTCCGCTGCCGAATTCGAATCCATGCACATCCGCGGCTCCTACAACGTGCCGCTGCCGCTGCTTTCCGAGCACACCGACGAGCTCGCCGCCCGGCTGGGCTCCCGCGTGGTCCTGGTCTGCCAGTCCGGCGTGCGCGCCGAGCAGGCCCGCCAGCGCATGGCCACCGTTGGCCTGGACACCGCCTACGTGCTCACCGGAGGCGTTCCCGGTTTCGCTGCTGCCGGCGGCGACGTGGTCAAGGGCAAGGACCGCTGGGACCTGGAGCGCCAGGTCCGCCTGGCCGCAGGCTCCCTGGTGATGCTGGGCCTGGCCGGGGGGAAGTTCGTTTCCCCCAAAGTCCGGATGCTGGCCGGTGCCATCGGCGCGGGTTTGACGTTCTCGGCCGCGACCAACACCTGCGCCATGGGCAAGGCCCTCTCTGCCATGCCGTGGAACAAAGCCGCCAAGGAGCCCACTCGCGAAAGCGCCATCCTGCAGCTTCCCCTGCAGCAGGCTGTCGAGGAAGCCGCGGCATGATCCCGGCCCTGGCTCTGGGGCTCGTCGTCGGCATCGTCCTGGGCGTAGTAGGCGGCGGCGGGTCCATCATCGCCGTTCCAGCCTTGGTCTACGGCGTCGCGATGAGCCCTGCCCAGGCCATTCCTACCTCGCTGCTGGTCGTGGGCATATCCTCACTGGCAGCCCTGATCCCCAGGATCCGCGAGGGCCTGAACTGGCCCGTGATCGCCCTCGTCGGAGCCGCCGGAATCCCTGCAGCCTGGGCCGGTGCGGCCGTCGGCAAGCTGCTGGACCCCAACATCCTGATGCTGGCATTTGCGGTGATCATGGTGGCCGCGGGCATCCGCATGCTCATGAAGACCCGCGAAACCGAGGGATCCTGCAGCACCGGGCCGGGCAGGGCCTTCCGGTCCTGCGCCCCCAAGGCCGTGGGGGTGGGCCTGCTCGTCGGGTTCCTCACCGGACTGCTCGGAGTAGGCGGCGGCTTCCTCATCACCCCCGCGCTGACCATCTTCCTGGGCCTGCGCATGAAGCAGGCGGTCGGAACATCCCTGGCCATCATCGTGGTCAACTCCGCAGCGGGGTTCAGCGCCCACGCCGCCGGCTACACCATCGACTGGGCCACCACACTGGCGTTCGCGGTCCCGGCCATCGTCGGATCGGTGGTTGCCGCAAGGTTCGCCCGCCACCTGCACGACAAGCACATCCGCATCTCGTTCGCGGTACTCATCTTTGCCGTCGCGGCGTGGGTCACCGCCGGCGTTGTCACCGCCTGACACCACCCACCCAGTACCGAAGGAGAACACCATGGGACTGATCGATTCCCTCAAGAAGGCCTTCAGCAAGCCCTACAAGACAATCTCCGTGGCGCAGGCCAAAGAACTCGTCAGTTCCGGGGCCACACTCATCGACGTCAGGTCAGCCCAGGAATGGCGGACCGGCCGCGCGCCGCAAGCCAAACACGTCCCACTGGACCGGCTGCAGACAAGCACCGCCGGCATCCAGAGAACCCGCCCGGTGATCGCCGTCTGCGCCTCCGGCGTACGCTCCGCCTCAGCAGCCCGGCTCCTCGCCGCCAAGGGGTACGACGCCTACTCGCTGCGCGGCGGCATGGCCGCCTGGCGGCAGGCCGGCGAACCCGTCCGCTAAGCAAACATCCAAACCTGGACAAGTACCTCCCCACCAGCCGAAAACCACTTCGAAGGAGAACCATCATGGCTGAAATCACCATCACCGACGCCGAACAGCGCCGCTCCACCGCCCGGATCCTCGACGTCCGCGAGGACTTCGAAGTCGCCGACGGCATGATCCCCGGCGCCCTGCACATCCCGATGGGCCAGCTGCAGGCCCGCCTGGGCGAGCTGGACCCGGCCGCCCCCGTGATCGCCGTATGCCGCAGCGGCAACCGCAGCGCCGCCGTCGCCGATGCCCTCAACGGCGCCGGCTACACGGCGGACACCATGGCCGGCGGCATGACTGCCTGGACCAGGGCCGGACTCCCCACCACTTAAAACTTGCCGCAGGACAACCACCACCCGCCCGAAAGGACACGACAGACCATGGCAACCATCGACATCACCGAGCAATCCTTCGCCCAGACCCTGGAGGACAACGGCATCGTCTTTGTCGACTTCTGGGCAGCCTGGTGCGGCCCCTGCCGCATGTTCGCCCCCACGTACGGCGCCGCAGCAGAGCGCCACCCGGACATCACGTTCGCCAAGGTGGATACCGAAGCCGAACAGGCCCTCGCTGCCGCGGCGAACATCACCTCCATTCCCACCTTGATGGCCTTCAAGGACAAGACCCTCGTTTTCTCCCAGCCCGGAGCACTCAACGCCACCGGCCTGGAGGAAGTCATCCAGACCGTGAAAAACCTGGACATGGACAAGCTCCGCGCCGAAGCCGGCCACCAGCACGCCTGACCGGCCCCGACCGCCGCACCCAAATGACCGTGGCGGCAATCCCCTTGCCGTATACCCCTAGGGGTATCTAAACTTGTTATCAGAGACCCCTTCATGAAGGAGAGCACCAGATGCTTATCGAGCGCATTTACGATGAAGACCTTGCCCAAGCCAGCTACCTGATCGGCTGCCAGGCCAACGGCACCGCCGTTGTTGTCGACGGCCGCCGCGACATCGCGGTCTACCAGGAGCTTGCCGAGAAGAACGGCATGAAGATCGTGGCCGTCACCGAGACCCACATCCACGCCGACTACCTTTCCGGCACCCGCGAACTGGCCGCAGCGACCGGCGCGAAGATCTACGTTTCCGGCGAGGGCGGACCGGAGTGGCAGTACGAGTTCGACGGCGAACGCCTCTACGACGGTGACAAGATCACCGTCGGCAACATCAGCATCCAGGCTGTCCACACTCCCGGACACACGCCGGAGCACCTGTCCTTCCTGGTCACTGACGGCGCGTTCAGCGATCAGCCCGGCTACCTGCTCTCCGGTGACTTTGTCTTCTCCGGCGACTTGGGCCGGCCCGACCTGCTGGACGAGGCAGCCGGCGGCGTGGACACCCGTTTCGAGGGCGCCAAGCAGCTCTTCGCCAGCCTGCGGGACAAGTTCCTCACCCTTCCCGATTATGTCCAGGTCCACCCGGCCCACGGCGCCGGCAGCGCCTGCGGCAAGGCACTGGGTGCTATCCCGTCCTCGACCGTGGGCTACGAGCGGCTCTACTCCTGGTGGGGCCCCTACTTGGCCGCCAACGACGAGCAGGGTTTCATCGACGAGCTCCTCGACGGCCAGCCTGACGCACACGCCTACTTCGGCCGGATGAAGCGCGAAAACCGTGTCGGACCGGCCGTCATGGGCGAACGCACTCCGCTGCCCCAACTGGCGACCGGCACTGTCGCCGCCGGCCTGGCAGAGGACACCCTGACCTTCATCGACACCCGCCCTAACTCCGTGGTCCACGAAGGCACGGTAGTCCGTTCGCTGAACGTTCCGGCCGGCAAGTCCGTGGCCAGCTACGGTGCCTGGGTAGTGAACCCCGAGACGGACAAGAACCCGCTGGTCCTCCTGGCCAAGGACCCGGAAGCTGCGCAGGACGTGTGGGACCACCTGGTCCGGGTCGGCATCGACAACGTCGCCGGTTACGTCACCAGCATCGAAGGGCTCCCCATCTTTACGCCGAAGCTGATCCAGCCCGAGGAACTCAAGGGCTTCGACGCGGCCATGGTCCTGGACGTGCGCAACCGCAGCGAGCACATCGCCGGCAACATCCCGGGTTCGTACCAGCTCAGCGGCGGTCGCGTGATGTGGCACCTGGACAAACTCCCGGGCGAGGGAACGATCGTGACGTACTGCCAGTCCGGTGTCCGGAACTCCGTGGCCGCCAGCGCCCTGCGCCGGGCCGGGTACGACGTTGTCGAACTCGACGGCAGCTACGCCGCGTGGAACACCTGGCACAACAGCGTCCCCGCAGCCTAAAGGCCCAACCACCCCAAAACCGTCCGGGCAGGACCCCTTCAGCCCGGGCTCCCGGCCCGGGCGCGTTCCCCCCAACGCACCCGGGCCACCTTCATGTCACCGACCAGGACGGAACAACCAATGCCGGGCAAAACAGTTCCCAACGCCTCCGGTTCAGCCGGTCCCGCGCTGGGCCTGCGGCAGAACCTGACCCAGTTCATGCTGCTGGTCACCGTCAACGCCCTGGTCGGTGGCACCCTTGGCCAGGAACGCACCGTCCTGCCCCTGCTCGCCTCACAAACATTCCACCTCGACCTGTACACGAGCGCGCTGACCTACATCTTGGCGTTCGGCCTGTCCAAGGCCGCGATGAACTACTTCGCCGGAACGCTTTCCGACAGATATGGCCGCAAACCTGTTCTCGTCGCTGGCTGGCTGGCCGCTGTACCGGTTCCGCTCATGCTCATCCTCGGCCCATCCTGGGCCTGGATCGTGGCGGCCAACGTGCTGCTGGGCATCAGTCAGGGCCTCACCTGGTCGACCGCGGTCATCATGAAAATGGATCTCGTGGGCCCCAGGCAACGCGGCCTGGCCATGGGCTTCAACGAGGCGGCCGGCTACCTGGGCGTCGCCGTGACCGCACTGGTCACCGGCTACCTGGCCACCACCTACGGCCTCCGCCCTGCCCCCTTCCTGCTCGGAGCCGCCTACATCGCCCTGGGCCTCGGACTGACAGTCCTTGCCGTCAGGGAAACCCACCACCACGCTCACACTGAAGCCAGACAGCATGTAGAGGCCCAGAGCAGCGCCCATGCAGGACTCACCACCGGCCAGGTGTTCACCCTCACCAGCTTCAAGGACCGCTCCCTCTCAGCGGCCAGCCAGGCCGGCCTCGTCAACAACCTTAACGACGGCTTGGCTTGGGGTCTCTTTCCCGTCTTGTTCGCCAATGCCGGGCTGAATCTCGGCCAGATCGGCATCCTGGCTGCCGCCTACCCCGCAGCCTGGGGCGCCGCCCAACTGGTTACCGGCGCCGCCTCCGACCGGTGGGGCCGCAAATGGTTCATCACAGCCGGCATGCTGGTCCAGGCCGTCGCACTGGCAGTCACCGCGTCAGCCCACAGTTTCGGGTACTGGCTCGGAGCCGCCATCGTGCTGGGTCTGGGTACGGCCATGGTCTACCCAACCCTGCTTGCCGCCATCGGCGACGTAGCCCACCCTGCCTGGCGGGCGCGATCCGTGGGGGTCTATCGATTGTGGCGCGACGGCGGATTCGCCGTCGGCGCGGTCCTCTCTGGCGTCCTCGCCGACCTCTACGGCATTCCCACCGCCATCGCCGCCATCGCCGCGCTCACCGCAGTATCCGGCGTCGTGGTAGCCGTCCGCATGCGCGGCAACGACCACGCATAGGACATCAAGCGATCAAAGAACGCCGCCATAAAGCGATCAAATCCACATGGACGCTCGCCTGCCGTGGTGTCTCATGGACGGTCGTCCGCGGGACCAGTTGGACCCGGTAGCTGCCGAAACTTTTGACCTCGAGGGAGATCTCGCCGCCTGGGGAAGTAGTGAACTCTCCGATGCTGCCGCTGTGTTCGCTAAAGCGGCGTCACTCGCCGGGCCGCTCGCGGAGCATGAGGAGCACTCCGGTGATCGCGACCGCGACGATCACGATGTCCGCAACGTTGCCGATGAACCAGGTGCCGTATGCCAGGAAGTCCACGACATGACCTTGGGCAAACCCTGGCTCGCGGAAGAGCCGGTCGCCGGTGTGCGAGGCGGCGGCTCCACCGAGCGCACCGATCACGATCGCCCACCTAGGTCGCCGGACACGCAAGGCGAAGACGACCGCGGTGACCGTAGCAACGACGGCCGCCAGAGCGAACACCGGGGTGGAGCCTTCGCCGAAGGAGAAGGCCGCGCCGGGATTGTAGGCAAGTTGCAAACCCAACAGGTTGCCGATCAAAGGGACGCGTTCGCCCTCGGTAAGTGTGGCTTCGGCCCAAGTTTTGGTCCCCTGGTCGACGAGGACTACCAACGCGCCGAGCGTGAACGCTCCCACGGTGAGTTGCCAGCGCCGCGGCGGGGGAACTTCTCGTGCTTCGGGCTCGTGGCCGGTCTCGCGCGACGTCATGCGAAGACCTCCGAGAGCCGGAGGACGACGCCGGACTCGATCAGGATGAACAGCCCCAGTCCGATGAACACTGCGGGGACAAGCCAATGCTCGACCCGTTCCAACGCATCGGTGACGGCCTCGTGCGTTCCGATCAGCCGTCCCGCGCCGCACCAGACGGCCACGAGGAGGAGGAACACTCCAATCATGACCACGACGTCAGCGGGTGCGCTGGTGCGAAAGATCGGCGTGTAGAGGGAGATGTTGTCGGCACCATTGGCGATCGTGATCCCGGCGACGCCCCACAACCCGACTGCA
Source organism: Paenarthrobacter sp. YJN-D (assembly GCF_015040335.1). Lineage (NCBI taxonomy): Bacteria > Bacillati > Actinomycetota > Actinomycetes > Micrococcales > Micrococcaceae > Paenarthrobacter > Paenarthrobacter sp. YJN-D. The sequence continues at coordinate 62,124 of NZ_CP053550.1, forward strand.
GTGATCTTTGCTTCACCATCGTCATCAGCCTGGTTGCGGCGTAGCCCCCGCGCGAGCGTCCAGATGCCGATGGTTAGAGGGATCAGCCCAAGGAGCCCGACCCAGGAGTCTGGGATGATCGTCAAGCCCAAAGCGGCCACCACGCTGACCACGACGAGGGTGATGAACCCGAGGTACTGCCCCGCGACGATCTGCCATGGTCTTGGCTTTCCCCGACGAGAGGCGAGGAACAGCACCACGAGCACGACGATGTCGTCAATGTTGGTGGCGGCGAACAGGCCGATCGGAATTTGTCAAGGTAGTTGAGGCCGGTGGGTGTTAGGCGGCTAGCTCGATGCCGGTGTTGTCGGCGGGTTGGTTGATCCAGGCCGTCGGTGGGATGGCCAGGATCTTCGGATCGCGGTTGGTGGCGAATCGTTCGGGGTTGCGGGCGCGGGCGGCGGCCAGGACGAGAGCCCGCTCGCCAGCCTTCGCCGCGGCGAGGCCGTAGTGGACGTCAGCGGGGGTGTTCAGTCCGATGCCGGTGTGGTGGTGGTGATGGTTGTAGCCGGCGACGAAGTCGGCCATGAACGACCGGGCGTCAGTCAGGGAGCCGAAGCGTTCGGGGAACACGGGCGCGAACTTCAACGTCTTGAACCACGCTTCGGAGTAGGGGTTGTCGTTGCTCACCCGGGGCCGGCTGTGTGACTTGGTGACCTCCAGGTCCGCCAGGAGCGCCGCGACGGTCTTGGACGTCATGGACGTGCCCCGGTCGGCGTGCACGACCTGCGGGATGCCGTGGACCCCGAAGATCTCCTTCATCATCTCGGCCGCCAGGACGGCGGACTCGGCCGCGTGCACGTGCGCGCCGACGATGTAGCGGGAGTAGATGTCGATCATCACGTAGGCGTCGAAGTAGGTGCCCTTGATGGGCCCGGCGAGCTTGGTGATGTCCCACGAGTAGACCTGCCCGGGGGCGGTGGCGACGAGCTCGGGGATGGTCCGGGCCGGGTGGCGGGCCAACCGGCGGCGCTCCTTGATCTGCGCGTTCGCGGTCAACACCCGGTAGATCGTGGAGATCGACCCCAGATACACGCCCTCGTCGAGCAGGTGGGCGTAGATCTGGATCGGGGGCAGGTCCACGAACCTGGGGCTGTTCACGACCGCCAGGACCTCGGCCCGTTCCGCGTCGGTGAGCTTGTTCACCGGCACCCGGGCCCTGGTCACCACCGGGGTGCGGGGGCGGCGGGTCGCGGTCGCCCGCGACACCCCGACCAGGATCGCCGCGGCCCGGGTCGGGACCCCCGCACCGGTCAGCTCACGGTAGGTAGCCATCAACGCGTGGTGTGCTCGGAGTCGTCCCGCGATCTCTTGGTAAGCACGTCCAAGAGATCGTGTGCTTTTCCCATGATCACCAGCGCCGCCTCGGTCGTCACCAACCTCCGCTCGGCCTTGTCGAGCTGACGGCGCAACCGGGCGATCTCCGCCTGCTCGGCCGACAGCCGCCCGATCTTCTCCCCAGGTTGTTTCCCCGCGAGGACCCCTGCGTCACGCATCCGGCGCCACTCGCTGACCAGCGAGGAGTACAACCCGTGCTCGCGCAGGTACGCACCGCCCAGGCCGCTGGCGACGGCCACCTCGTAGGCGGCCAGGTGGTCAAGCTTCTGCGCCGAGGAGAACGACCTCCGCGAGGTCGGACCCCCCGAACGAGGTCCGGGACTGGGCATACGACCATCGTCGCGCACCGCGATCAAAGACGAACTCATGATG
>NZ_CP053551.1:0-55555 GCF_015040335.1 Paenarthrobacter sp. YJN-D
GGTGACGTGGTGGTTGTGTGCAGGCGGTCAGGTGGGTCCCGTCGTCCACCTGTGTGCGGGAAAAGCCCGAAGGAAATTGCTTTTGCCGTGCACGGGTGGGCGAGGGGCAGCTAGTTGTCGAAGTCCGTCATGCCGATCATTCGTTCTCGCGTGCTGCGTCATCATTGTGCTTTGCCTGGCGAGTTGTTTTGGCGCCGCGCGGACGTCCGCCGGCCTTCCTCGTCGGCGCGTCCAGTCCGAAGCCGCGCAGGTCAGATTCGGTCCAGTCGGCGCGGAGGGCTGTCTGGTAGTCCTTGGCATATTTCTGTTCGGCGGCTGCAAGTAGCTGGGCTGCTTCTGCGAGTTCAACACTGCTGGCAGCGGCGGTCTTCACAGCGTTGACTTTGGTGTCCCTGGCGGCGTCAATTTTTGCGGCCGCCTTGGCGGCGATGTCGTTGATGTCCATGCCCTGACTCTACCGGTTTTCCCACCGAGACGGTTTGGAGTTTTCTGGAATGTGCACAGTGACTCCGAAAACGCGAAAACTCGACCATGCGGAGCAAGCTATACACTTACACGTGTGTAAGTGGCTTGTCGCGCTCGACACTGACGATCGAGTGCGGCACACTGGTCAGTGTGGTCCCCGGTTCCGGGGTCGCTGCGCTGGGCCTTGAAGGGATGGATTGAATGTCGGATGAGGGATTCACTCACCGTTTCAATCTGTCGCGCCGACGCCGGGAGAACACTCCCGCCGGCACCAAGAAGCGCCGTGACCTGTGGGTCACCGTTGAAGAGGAAGCCGCGCTGGTCGCGAGGGCTGAGCGCGAGAAGGTTACCGTCCCGAACCTGCTGATTACATCGGCGTTGTCCGAGACCCAGGAGACGACAACGGAACGGCGTGCAGCCATCGCCGAACTGATGTCCCTGCACAATCTGCTGGCCCGTTCCTCCAACAACATCAACCAGCTCGCACGGCAGGCAAACGCCACCAGCGAGTTCCCCGATGAAGCACGCGAAGCACTGAAGCATCTCCGGTCAGTGGCGATGCGCATTGACCGCACCATTGAGGGGCTGATGTAGGGATGATCCCGAACATCACGCGCGGTTCGCGCATGGGCGGGCTCATGGTTTACCTGGCATCGACTGACGCCAACAAGACCAAGAACGCACACAGCGATCCCCGCTTGGTAGCAGGCGACGCGGCGATCATGGCGTGGTACGACGACGGAGTTCTGGACCGTGACGATGCGCTTGCTATTGCCAAGCATCTTGACCAGCCCCGCAGGGCATATGGCGTATCGATTCAGATCAAGGACATGCAGTGGGATGCGGCCAAGAAGGAGCGCGTCCACGTCGGTTACAAGGATGCCAGTGTGTGGCACTGCTCGCTGAGTCTGCGCGCCGAAGAGGGGGCGTTGACGGACCAGCAGTGGGGCGATATCGCCAATGACTTCGTGGACTCCATGGGCTTCACGGAAACCAGCGGAAAGGCCCGCTGTCGGTGGGTTGCGGTCAACCACGGCACGAGCGAGAACGGCAACCACCACATCCATCTGGCCGTCTCCCTGGTCCGCGAAGACGGAACCAAGGCATCGACCCACGGCGATTACAAGAAGGCGCAGGAGTCGTGTCGTGAGCTGGAGGTCAAGTACGGGCTGGAACAGCTCTCCACGGTGCACGCCACCCGTGGTTACGACCGGGCCGAGAAAGCCACTGCTGTCCGGGACGAGCGGGAAATGCACCGCTCATCTTTGGCCCGGAAAGTCCGTGCCAGCGCCAGCGCCTCGGCTACCGAAGGTGAGTTCGTCCGGCGTGCCCGCGACACCGGCATGCTGCTCCGTCCGCGCTACGCGAAGAACACCACCGACGTCATTGTCGGGTACTCCGTAGCGGAGCGGCCCAAGCAGGGCGAACGTCCTATCTGGTTCGGCGGCGGCACGCTCGCGTCCGACCTGAAGCTCGGTACTTTGCGTGAAGAGTGGATGGACTCACCGCACCTGGCAACCGAAGCCGCAGCGGAATGGAACGCAGCTGCCCGCAACAGGCGCACCGTGTCCAGGACCGGCCCCGAGAACGGAACACCACCGGAGGAAATGTGGGTCGAATACACCCGGAACGCGACCGCACTGGTTGAGCAGCTGCGTGCACTGCCCCGTGATGATCACGCCACCTGGGCGAAAGCAGCGAGGGAAGTATCCGGCGCGTTCGCGGCATGGTCCCACCGGCTCGAACCCACGCCCGGGCCCTTGGCGGCCACCGCCGCCGAACTGTCCCGCACCGCCCAGCTCCGGGCACCACGGGAGCACAGCAAGCCCGTTGCCCTGCCGTCCATAGCCGGTACTGCCATGTTGTTCATGGCGGCATCGAGCAAGAACAAGACGGCGGCTCAATCGGCGCTCATGCTGCAGCTGGTCAACACCGCTTTCGCCATCCACGAAATGCACCAACAGTCCGGACGAACCAGAGAAGCGCAGCGGCTCCGTGCCGTCGTCACCGAACAGCTGAAACCGTTCGCAGCGACCATGCCCAGGCCGGTCACCGTCGGTGCACCAGAACAGGCCGGGGTCCCGAATTCCGTAGAGCTTGGTCTCCGCGGTATGTCGCCGATCCGCCCAGGGTCAGCGGTGCCGAGCACACCAACACCGGCCAAAACCCACCAGCACACCGGCCGGGATTCCGGCCCCGTGCTGGACCGATAAAGACCACCACCTACTGCAAGGGGAGCAAGATGAGTGAATCAGATGGAATGGATGATGTCCTGGACGGCGGCCTGCGGCAGTCGCTGATGATCGCCTCACGCATTGCCGAGACTCTGGCCCGGCGGCGGCAGGAATCCCAGCGGCAGCAGGAACACCAAGACGCCCAGGCAGCGCACGAAGCGCAGGCACGCCTCACTGCTGATCGCAGCGCGGCGCACGCGGCCCTGGCACCCGTGGAGAAGGACCAGTGGTGGGACAAAGCCCAGCCCCATGACATTGCCACGGCACACGCCGTCGCTGAGGGTTGGAAGGACCACGACCCGGCCGCCCTGGCAGCCTCGGAGAAGATCCGTCAGGAAGTTCTCACCCGCTACGGTATCGACACCCACGACGTCGGCACCGACGCCGCATACCTTGAGTCAGGTATCCAGGTCATCACCACCGAGAAGGCCCGGCAGGACGAACTGGCGCGCAGCCAGGAAGAGACCCGCAAGGCGGCCGTGGAGCACGAGAAGGCCATGCGGCTGCTCGCAGCGGCCCGCGCCGAAGAACTCCGCGCACAGGCCGCGAAACTGGCCCCGGAAATGGAACGCCACCAGGTGCCCGCAGAGTACATGGCCAACCCCGAGCTGGCCCAGGCATTGCAGACCGCTCATAATGCGAAGACCCCCAAAGCCGTTGCAATTGCCGACTCTGCCATCAAGGAACGCATGTTCCTCATCGGCAAGGACGGCATCAACGGACCCGACATTGATCAGCTGCGGGAGGAAACCACAGCGAACGTCAACGGGGCCGGCGACTCCCACTTCGAGGATCCCGAGTTTGTGAAAGCAGCCAAGGACATGCACGAGGCCAAACTCCTGGCCGAGGGCGGCTTCAAAGGCACGGAGCGGACGCCCGTGGAGCAGCGGTACGAACGAGCCGAAAAGGAACTCTTTGCCCGCATGGAAAGCGTCGGCCGCGAGATCGAAAACCGCGTCACCGGAAACGACAGCAGCCGGCTCAAAGACCAGGGCCTGAAAGCCGAGAGCACGTCGTCCACCGACTACGGCTCAGCGGAACGCCAGAATGCTTTCGCCGCATCCCTGGCAACTACCGGAGCCAACGAAACCCAAGTCCAGGGGCGCGCCGCTGCGGAACGCAGCGAGGGCACACACCCCAGCGCAGCCGTCACCATGGGCAAGGGCGCAGCCAAAGCCAAAAAGACCCGCACAGGGGCAGCAGTGGGCGCGGAAAGGACCAAAAGCGGCCCCGCCCGCTAGATAATATGGTCCAGCCGGAAAAGGATTCGTTCGTGGCGGGGGTGCACTCAGGATGTGTGTTGTTGGACCCACTGATCCACCGGCGGCAGGAAGCAGCTTTGCTGCTGGGCACGAAGACGGGGTGCCCCATGCACTTGTGCTCAGGGTAGCGCCGTCTCTGTATGGGTCCCGGCAGTCCGCCAGGACCCATACAGGCGTGCTGATTAGCTGTTAGAGCGCGATGTTTACGGACTTGCTCTGGGTGTACATGTCGATCGCACCTTCGCCGAGTTCTTTGCCCCAGCCTGACTGCTTGTAGCCTCCGAACGGCAGGGCCGTGTCGAATGCATTGTGGCAGTTGATCCAGACGGTGCCCGCCTGGATTTCGGACGCCACCCGGTGGGCCTTGGAAATGTCGCGGGTCCAGACGCTGGCGGCGAGACCGTAGGGGGTGTCGTTCGCCGCTGCCTTGACTCCGTCTGCGGCGCTGAACGGAACGGCAACAGCGACCGGACCGAAAATCTCTTCCCGGTAGACGCTGAAGCTGTTGTTGACATCCACCAGCAGGGTCGGTTCGACGTAAAAGCCGGTCGTGCCGTGGCGCTTGCCGCCGGACAGGGCGCGGGCCCCGTCGGCGAGACCCGCATCGATGTAGCCAGTGACCCGTTCCAGCTGTTCACCTGAGATGAGGGGACCTATATCGGTGGTGGTGTCCATCCCCGAGCCGATCCTTTGCGATGCCGCGACCTCGGCGACGCCCTGGGTGAACTCCTCAAAGATCTTGTCTTCAACCAGCAACCGGGTGCCTGCGGTGCAGGCCTGGCCGTGGTTGAACAGGAAGCCGCTGGCCGTACCCGGGATCGCCGCATCGAGGTCAGCGTCGGCGAACACGACCTGCGGGCTCTTGCCTCCGAGTTCCAGTGACACCTTTTTCAGATTGCCCTGTGAGGCCGCCACGATTTTCTTTCCCACTTCGGTCGAGCCCGTGAAGGCTACCTTGTCAACGTCGCCATGGGCAGCCAGGGCCGCGCCGGCGTCACCGAATCCGGTAACGACATTGAATACACCGGCAGGCAGGCCGAGCCCGTCAATGACCTCGGCCAGCAACAGCGCCGTCAAGGGTGTCTGTTCCGCAGGTTTGAGAATGACCGTGTTTCCACAGGTCAGTGCCGGTGCCACCTTGAAGGCCGCCATAACCAGGGGGAGGTTCCAAGGCACAATCTGGGCACACACGCCCACCGGCTCCCGCAGCGTGAACGCGTGAAACTGTCCACCCGGGGCCCAAGGGACAGACACAGGAATCGTGCGACCTTCGATCTTGGTCGCCCACCCCGCGTAGTAGAAGAAAATCTCAGCCGCCCATGCAACATCTACGGCCCGGGCAACACCGACGGATTTCCCGTTGTCAATGGATTCAAGCTGGGCGAACTGGTCAGCCCTGGCCAGGATGCCCTCGCCGATCTGCCAGAGCACGCGTTGGCGTTGGGCTGGCGTCATCAGGCGCCACGCACCTGCCTCAAATGCAGATCGGGCAGCTGCCACGGCACGGTCCACATCCTCAGCTCTGGCGTGAGGAACGGTGGTGATTACCTCGCCGGTGGCAGGATCAACCGTTTCAAACGTCCTCCCCGACAGGGCATCGACGAACTCACCACCGATATACATCTGTTTCGCGCTCGCCGTGAATTCACGAACGTCAGGACGAACGGCGATAAGCCTGGACGAATCTGCTGTAGCTGTCATGAGATATAGCTCCTTTGTTAAGATATCCGGGTGCAACAGGGGATCGTAGAGGAGCTCGTCTTGCACGTTGCGGAAACCGCAGCTCCTGGTGCTATAAAGCGATGACGGCCATGATGAGGACAGAAAGTCCCATCGCAGCCGACTCAATGCGGCCAGGCGGTCGAGTCGTTTGATGTCTTAACGCTTGCCAAAGGCTAGCTGCGGTATACGCGGCCGATCCGACGCCAAGAAGGATCCCCAGCGGGTCTGCAACCCCGTGCATGCCATGTTCCGAGGCCGGCGAAGTATGGGGCATGGCATCCATGCAGATAAGTTGCGCAGCCATCAATATCGCGCCGATGTTGCGATGTACCCTCATGCCCTGCCGCTCAGGTGAGTCACGAGAGCTCCTTCTGAGGTGCTGCGCCAGTCCGGAGGCCATTACGGCCGTGAGCATGGCGAGAGACCACCCGACGGCCGGAAGGAGGTGGAACCCGGCGACTGCGTCAATCATTGCTGTAAGCATGATGAGAGAGACGGTGACGTCGAGAGTTTTCCCCCGGGTTCTGGCCGCGGCGGTGCAGCAGGCACCGACCGCGGCCAAGCCGACGGTCCCCAGGTGCAGGGCTTCAACCACGACTACGGCGTGTCTCCCAATAGATATTTTTCGGCCCGAACGGCTGGAAGCGTGGGAACAATGTCCGCAGACCGTCCGGCGGGTTGGCGTTGGAAATCGAGTTGATCCGTATAGCCAAAAGGGACTGAATTGCTGAGGCCGACGACGAAGTGCCCGTCTCCGAGCCGGGTCACCAAGATGCCGTGCGTCCGTTGCTGCCTGGCGCTCTCGATCATCCGGTCGACCGCCGCAGTGATGCAGCGGTCCATGGAGGCCCTGTCGCGGACCTTGATTTCGATGGGTTCCACATCCTGCATGTTCATGACTTGGTCACCTCACGGGGTCGGATAGGTAGGACGGTATACCCCTGCGCTCTTTCATACAGGGTTCGAGGTTCGACGCCGTAGGCTTCCAGCCAGAGGGCGTCCGCAGTAGCGGCTACGTCCTTGACATAGCCGCTCCGGATAGTTCGGCCTTCTTTCCGAACCTGGACCTGCCGGCCGGCCAAATCCTTCCAATCTGCTTGGTCTCCCATGGAGCTGCCTTTCGTATCGCAATCCACTTTTGCTTGTGCCTGCCGCTTATTGCCCGGGAATTCCAACCATTGGTCGACCCGGACCAGCATCTGCGATCCGAGCCAGGGAGCATCTCGCTGTCACTACCGGGCAGGCGTGCACCATGGGCCCGATCCAGCCACGCCAATTGGGAGACACGCTCTAGTCGTGGCACCCGTGGGCGCCAGCGGCGGCCGGAGTAGTGCAGTGTCCTGCCGCTGCTTTGTTGGGTGGAACATTCAACGCCGGGTTCTTGCCGAAGAAGCCGTAGGGCTTGAGGGTGAACTTGGCGTAGTCGGTGGGCATGACCGGCCAGTCCTCAGGGCGGGGGAAGTGTGTTGGTCCGAAGGTGTGCCAGAGGACGATGTCTTCGCCGTCCACGGACCGGTCCTGGGCGGTGAAAGCCGGCAGTCCACCGCCTCCGGGGCTCTGATGGACGAAATCCCCGGAAGCGTAGCGTTCGGCAGGGTCGTACTGGGTGACCCACAGGTGCTTGGTGGCAAAGGCTGCGCGCGCTGCGAGCGAGGAGTCCGGGTCGGCCATCAGGGTGGGCTTGTCATCCGGGTAAAGAACGTATCCGGTGGGCTGACCCAGACGGTTCGTCTTCTCGGTGTTGACGATATGCCATGCCCTGCCGACACAGCCCTTGGCTTCCCGGGCTGCTGTTTGTTCGGTAGCCAGGCGCGTGACTGATTTGGTGAAAGCTTCCCCGCGGTCGTTGGCGTCGCTGTAGGGAAGGCGCACGGCGTCCACCTCATCAACTGCGTTGGCGACACCGTCGACCATCATGTCCAGACGGGCGCTGAACAGATGCTGATGGTACGGGGCGCCAAGTCCCGGGGCTACCTCGGAGTTGTAGGGGGCGCCGACCTCCGTGTAGCCGGAGGTAAACAGGATGCCGGTGAGTTTGGCCTCCAGTTCAATGGTCCCGTCGAGGTAGAGGTACCAGTAGAAGCCGTAGTCGTAGTTGCCGACGGTGGTGAAGCTGCTGATGACCAGGCGGCGGGAGCGCCGGACCTCGTTGGATCCGGTGAACATGTCGGAGTGCTTCCAGAGGGTTCCGAAGTCTTCTTCGTGCATGCAGATGCCGTTTTTGATGGTGTATGGCGTTCCTAGTTCGTCGCAGAGTACAGCGTCGAAGTACCTGATCTCCCCTACGCAGTCGCAGCCCAGCTCCAGGGAGTTGGTAAAGCGGCCGAAAAGGTACTCGCCGAGGTCAAAGTAGTTCTGCCAGAACCGGATCGGGGACGGGTCTCCGTACGGCACGACCATCTCAGCGATTGAGGCACGGTAGATGACGGGCCTGTCCTTCCCGTCGTCGGTGACGGAAAGATTGCGCAGAATCAGTCCTTCGCGGGCATCGAAGCCGATGTCAAACTTCCAGTTCGCCCAGCTCACGGACTCCCCGTCAACGCTGAAGCTGGGGCCCTCGGGCTGCGTGATCTCGATCGGCTTCAGGGACGTCAACGGCTCACCCTGAACCTTGGGATCATCAAAGTTGCCGGACTCGACCGGGATGGGCACCGCCCCTGTATCGATGAGGCGGGTGATCCTGCGCTCGATCGTGTCCACGTAGGCGCACAGCCCCTCCAAAGGATGCGCCCAGGGGTGGTCCTCGGGATAGTCCTGGCGGAAGGCCAGCACACGCACGATGCGGCGACCCACCTCTTCCTCAAACCCGTAATACCCCGCCGAAAGCGGAATGCACATGACCTTCTCCGGGATGGTCCCGCGGTCGGCCAATGCCTGAACCCAACTGGAGTCCTCTGCGCAGATCCCGGCGATAGCGTCGAACTCCTCCAACAGGACCGGCACCTGACCCTCGCCCGGGTCAATGCCCACAGACCGGACCACCCGGGCCTGGTCAAGAGAAACGATGTTGTCCGTGGAGGCACCAGTAGCCATATCCAACAGCATCACCCGGGCAAGACGCTCAGGACGGGGACCGGCGCCGTCACGGAAGGCAAGCACTTCGCGTTTATGCGGCTCTTCAAGTCCCACGTAGGCGAAGCGCGTCGTCGCCGTGAAAGTCGATTGCGACGAGACAACGCCACGGATCTGCTCGAACTCGAAAGCCGTCAAATCCGCTAGGGGAGATGCGGGAGCTGTCTCCGAGTGGCCTTGCGCATGATCGGTGTCGACGGCGGGGAGGTTCATTATGTGTCCTTCTAAATTTTCAGAGGGTTATGACGGCGAGAGGGCGAACCGGCTAGTCAGCAGAAGGGTGGTGACAACAAATTCTCCAGCCGTGCCGAGGTATTGAGGGTTGTGGTGATCAGCATCGCGGTGGGATCTACGGCGGTGGCGTTCACGACACCGTTTGGGCCCCATGCCATTACGATTGCCCAAAAGACGACCGCGGAGAGCAGCCCGGTTCCGATGACCGCAAGGTAGGTAGTACGGGGGGGCTGGTCTTATCGGGGGTCGGGCGCTTCGTCGCGGAAAATGACGGTCAATTCCAAGCCCTCTGAATGCTGCCATGGCCATCATGAGGCCGATGCCGGGGGCGCCGGAGAAGACGTTGGTCGGTTCGAAGCGAGGGAGCGCCCTACAACGGCAAGACTATAAGTCCACAACGCGAGATCGGGAGCACTCAGGTGCACAAGCGTCGAACGCAGCAGGTCCCCATAGACCGAGATCTGGACCGTGGTATGCGTAAGGAGTGCCAGGTAAGCGGCGGCCGCGCCCGGAGGCCTGCCAAGGCCATAGACCACGTACGTAAAAGAACGCATCTGGTTTCGGCACCCGACGAGCCATCGCCGGTCCTTCCTTGGTTGCCGCTTTGGTATGGTCCTCAGCGAATCCTGACTCTTGCAACGGGGTAGTAGAGCTGATGTAGGGACTTGGTAAAACGGCCGCCGTATCGTAGAACGGCTGCGCCCGAGAGGCTGAGTCAGATTCAAAGCCGACTCTCGGGGCGCAGTCCATGCGGTCCTTTGCCGGAGGTCCCTCATGCGTTGCTACTGCGGGGCTTGGCGGAATGCAGTCATCCTTCCAACCGACTAACTAGGACCGCTTGTGGGGTCAGCGAAGCGTGCCCTGCCGGGCACCCCACTTCACCACGGCGTCGTTCACCGTTGAGAATTCGGCTCCGTGGTCCTTTGCCCTTCGGATAATTCTCTCGAGGATGCGCAGCCGGCTTCCCCTGCCGATTGACTGGGGGTGGAATGTCTGCGTGAAAACGCCAGTAGGGTATTCCTCGATCATGAAGTCTAGGTCAGCCATCCAGCGCTGGGCCATTGCTTCGACATCGGTCGATCCGGGCACGAGCATCCCCGGAGCCAGCACGAACTCAGTGAACGGGAAGTCGTCCAGGGTCCACGTTACGGGCACCTCCACGAGGTCTAGCGTCGGTCCGAATTCGACGGCTTTGTCAGTGTGAATGATGTCACCCGTGCGGCACTTGTAGAGCTCGAAATCATTGGCCATCATGCTTGAGTCATAAGCGAAACCGTATTCATGCAGAAGCCGGGTCGAATTCGGCGAGAGGTCAAACGCAGGTGACCGGTAGCCGTAGGGCTTCACGCCGAGAACCCGGTCCAGTGCATCGAGTCCCCGTTCCAGCACATCGCGTTCGGCCTGCTCGGAAAGGGCGGTCGGCCCTTCATGAGCGTAGCCATGATGACCGATCTCGTGACCGGCGTCCCGGATACGGCGGCACACCTCGGGATAGGTGTCCACGTCCATGCCAGGGATATACCAAGTACTCTTCACGCCTTCTCGTTCAAGAAGGTCGAGGATGCGAGGAGTTGCGACGTTCGCCCCATATTCGCCGCGTGATACATATTGCGGCGTGGTGAGGCCGAAGGTGCCCGCCCAGGCGGAGATAGCGTCGAAATCGAAAGTGAGGCAGATAGTTGCCATGATGTTCAATTCTCCTTAAATGTTGGTCAGGATGTGGGACGGCCATGCGGCGTACCGGTCGGCCCGGCGCCTGCGGTCCATAAAGGTTGTCGCTGCGCCCGTCTTCCGGTTCTGCCTTAGGTCGTCCAGGTTCAATTCAGCGATGGCCACGGAATCTTCGTTCGCTACCGCCTCTGCAAGGACGCCTGACGCCGGCCAGGGATTGTCGCAGGGCGAAAGGATCGAGCTCTTGGCGTAACTTCCCGGGAATGGGCCGCGTGCCGGACCGCCGGCGCCGGCGTGGGCGGCAAAGACCTGATTCTCGATGCATCGCGCTTGAACGCAATGGCGAACTCTCCAGAAGCCGGCTTCGGTAAAGGTCAGAGAGGGGACGATCAGCAATTCCGCGCCCTGCTCGACGACAGTGGCAGCGCACTCCGGAATCTCTGCCTCGTAGCAGATGTTCGTCCCCGCACGCACAAAGGGGAGATCGGACACACCCAGGGTGTCGCCTTCACCCGTGCCGAGCGAGAATTCGACCGGGAAGAGATGAGTCTTCGCATGAGTGGAGACGAGTCCGGATGGGCCGTACAGGTGGGACACATTGCGGATGCCCTGTGGCGTATCCGTCAGGTGCGAACCCGCCACGACGAACTTCCGGCGGCTTTTCGCCTCGTCGTTCATCAAAGCTTCGAACTTCGACGCGAAAATTCGTGTATCTGCTAGGAGCCCCAACTCGGCCGATTCCCAGCCGGGGAAGGTAGTCATGAGCTCTAGTGTCATCAGCTCAGGAAGCACGATCAGGTCAGCAGCGTCCGCGCTGTCCAGGACCTCACGCACGTGATCGACGAAGTCGTCAAAACCGGTGACCTCACGGAAAATGTAATTGCAAGCAGCGATGGTGAACATGTACCCAACTATGGATGTGTTTCCCGTTACACGCATTCGTCATTTGACGTATGGCCAACTCCACTTGCATCTGATACTTGATAAAATTCATTCCATGCAGCCGCATGCCCAGATCCGGGCGATCGATCAAGCCGAGGACGCAGAGATCCTCGACCGGTGGTGGGTTCCCGCACTCCTAAGTGCAGGCGGGGATCGCGGGGAAAGCACGGCGGTACGCAAACCTTTCAACCTCATGGCTGGCGCCGCACTTAGATCCCTGTCGGGCGAACTCAGCTTTTACCAGGTTGAGTCTGGATCACTGTCCTATGTGGAGCTTCGACCTCATGCCAATGGCGTCGAAGTAACGATCTTGAAGCGGGCTCTTCCCTATGGATTGACTCTCCGCGAGCTGCAGGTGTTGAGCCTGGTTTCTTTCGGGCTCTCAAATGTCGACATCGCCAACCGACTTGGCAACACGAGGCGCACAATCGGCACCCATGTGGAGCGGATTCTGTTGAAGATGGGCGTAGAGAGCCGCTCCGCGGCTGCTGCAGTTGCCGTGTCTGAGCAGATCCAGGTGATTCCAATACCTGGCGATCCCAGCGGCCTTCCGCCTATGAAACTGGCCAGTTTCGCGAACACCCTCAGCAAGAATGTCGACGGAAAATCGAAAACTCACCGACCAGGCCCGGAACGAAAGCATCCTCTGATCATTGGCGGTATCTACCCGACGGCCGACCTTGCCGCCGAGGATGGTGCTCAGATGCGGATGGGGGCGGAACTCGCCATAGCGCAAATCAACCAAAGGGGCGGGGTGCAGGGGCGGTCCGTGGTGCATCTTCCCATCGCGGTCGACGTAACGTCGGCAACGGACATCGAACGTGGAGTACACGGCCTCCTTGAGGCCGGGGCCGACGCCCTCACGCTTGGTTACAGCTTCGCGCGCAATCCGACTCAAATGGAGCGGCTCTTCACGCAAGTGGCCAACCACGGCGCCCCCCTCATGCACTCGCAAACGTCACAGATCGCAGCTTCCATCGTCGCCGGATCTGGAGCCCAATTCAGGAATATCTTCCAAGTCTGCGCTCCCGAGAATCGCTATGGGCTAGGCTTTCTCCGAGTTGTCACAGATCTGGCGGACAGCGGTTCGTGGAATCCAGCCGGGAGACGGCTGGCCATCATCGACACCTCGGACCCAAGCATGCAAACCTGGGACGAAAAAGCAGCGTCCTTGGCCGAGCGGCTCAATTGGAAAGTGACGGTCCACGAAAGAGTGGACCCAGTTCGGCCCAATTGGCCAGCCGTCATGCGACGCCTTCGAGAACTGCCGTCCGTCGATGCGATATTCGTGGCATGTTTCCTCGAAGACCCGCTCCTCGAGTTCCTCGATCTGTACCACGAAGCCCCACTTCACGCACTCGTCTACACCACGTATGTCCCTTCACTGCCCGACTTTCTGGTTCGCGCCCGAGCACTATCCGAAGGCCTGCTCTGGTCATCAGTGATCGGGTCACAAGACGACGTGCTGTCAGGTCGATTCGCCTCGCAGTTCAAGGCGTACCATCTAACGAAGCCGGGTCGATCGAGTGCGGGTACCCACTACGACATGGTGCAAATGCTGGCCGGCGCGTGGTCGATGAGCGATAGTCCCAGAGACTGGAAGGGAGTTTCCGACCATCTCAGGGAGTCCATCTACCGCGGCGTCAACGGGATCTACGCTTTCGACCAGCGAAGTGGGACGGTGGGTGCCTTTCCTGACGACACAGAAGACCCGACACTGGGCAAAGCGCATCTAGTTTTCCAGATCCAGGACGGCGACCACCGACTGATATTTCCCGCCCCATACGGCGTGGCTAAGTTCAGGTCCATCTAGTGGCTCGAACCATCGCGTCGAGCACCGCGTGTAACCGGGTGGTCGAGTTAAGAAGGGATGAAAAAGCACCGCCACACCGGGGACGACGACAACATCCACGTTGGGCGTTCCGCAGATCGTCATCTGGGCCTGGTTCGTACTCGATCCTGAACGATTCCTCAGCGGGACAGGATGAGATATCAGCTCAGTAGACGTGAGTGTTTCCATGACTTCCTGTGCAAGTCCTATGGCTGCCTGTTCAGCGGCCGAGTCCCACGCGGAAGGGAGACCACAGTGGCGGTCTCCCCATTTCGTGGGCATCGTGTTCTAGGTAGCTTGCGTCCTCGCGTCGCGGAACCAGCCGTCAGGTGCTTTCTTGGGTTCCAGATGGTCCGGGTCGCGATGTTCCTTCATGTCGCAGCTGTAGAACGGTCCCTGTGGGTTTAGCAGGACGCCCATGTGGTGGTCTGCGTGATCCCGCCACCAGACGCTCATCCCGGTTGCCGGGTCGAGGCGCAAGTGCTCCCAGGAACGCCACAAGGCCGCAACACGGGAGACGGCTTCGGGGTGAAAGTACCACTCTATGCACCACTTCGCTGACTTCCCGGTGACGCTGCGGACGTACGTCGGCAGCAGCTGCTCATGAAGGAACTCTTCGGCCGTGCCGTAGACGAGCTCCGGCGCCTTCTCGGCCTTCTCGGCCTTTTCGTTCTCGCTTGTGCCGGGGCTGGGGGCGGGGGTATCCGTGTCGAACAATCCGAAATCATCTGCCATGAGTGATTGCTTCCTTACTCCGTGACCCAGGGATTAGCGACCGGTGCGGCAGAAACCGGGACGGCCTCTTCTTCGGGCCGCGGGCTGTACTTCTTGATGGACGCCTCCACGGCTTCCTTGTGCCGGCCGGTGTACCAGGGCATTGTCCGGACCAGCGTGGCCGGGGCACCGGAAGCCAGGACCACGGCGCGGCCCCGGTCGAGCTCCGCGAGGTTGGAGACATCGAAGATGCGCTCCTTACCCTCCTGCCGGGAACGGCTGGAGCCGGACTTTCCGGACGAGACGGAGACGTTGGTGTAGCTGTAATCCCCGATCAGATCCGAGAGTGCCCGGAGGAAACCTTCTTCGGCCACGCCACCGCCGTAAACCTTGACGTTCGCGGCCGACCAGATTTTCCGCATGTTCGCCTCGCCCCACAGTTCAACGCCCTGTGACCAGGACTGCAGGATGCCCATGACGATCACGCCCTTGGAGCCATAGTGGCTGAACTGATCCGGCAGCGCAGCCCAGCGGACGACGTTCGCCAACTCGTCCAGCGCGAACAGCGCAGGCTTGGGCAGACGGCCCCCACTGCGCTCGGCCCGTTCCTCCATCGCCTCGGCAATGGCCACCGTCAACGCTGTGGTGAGCGGGGAAGCAGAGCCGGCCCCTTCCTTGGAGAGGATGTAAATCGTCTCCTGTGAGGCAGCGAAAGCATGCGGGTTGAACTGACGGCGGTCATCCGTGGCCACCGTCGCGCCACCTGTCGGAGCGACCCAGCGCAGAGTGTTCCTGCTCTTGAGGCACTGAATCATCTTCTCGGCGGTGCCGAAGATGCCGTCGCGCTGCTTGTCGGCCAGCTCCAGCGTGGACTCCAGGCCCTTGTACTGCAGCTCGTAGTCATGCTCTCTCAGGATGTTGATTGGCTCCCGGTTAACCTGCTCCGTCACCCACAAGTAGACCTGCGTGATGGGCCGCTCCCCGAGCGCGGCCGCGAGGAAGTACGAGGAGAGAATGTCTTCGGCTTTGGGGTCGAAGTAGGCATCCGGCTTGGACCCCGGGACCCTGGAACCGACCGAGAAGTGCTGCGTGAGTTTGTAGGCCTTCTCTTCGTCCGTGACGTAGGAGAGCGGGTTCCACCACCACTCCGCTTCCTCCTGGGCGATCTTCTGCGGGTCAAACACCCACACAGGGGCCGTGAGCTCGCGGACCCCCCGGGTGCCGTCCACCACGTCGCGTTTGTTTGAGGTCGAGACGACAGCACCGGGTGCGTCCAGGATCGCGGGCATGACCCGGGAAGTCGACTTACCTGTACGAGGGCCCCAAATATCGAGGCTGAGGTCTTCCCAGGACTGAATGAACGTCTGGCTCGTGGAGACGACTTTGCCGACGACGATGCCCGGAGTGTCCTTCACGCCCAGCCTCTCGGCCGTCGCTTTCGCGCCCTTCTCGGAGAACGCGGCCAGCGACTTCCCACGGCCCAGGTACCGGGCGGCCTTATCGACCCGGGCACGCTTGGACGCGCCCTTCTTCCATGCCACCAGCACGACGATGGTCAGGGCCAGAATCAGGCCGGCCATGAGGCACGCGGCCACCGTGGACTGGGTTGGCCAGGGAACCCGGCCCTTGACCAGACCGGCGATCAGGTCAATTGGGTGCGCGGGCGGTGCTTCGATGCCGGCCATCCAGGAGCCCAGGTGTACGGCCGCGTAGGTCCCGCCGCCGAAGACGACGATAAGGCCGATAGCCAACCAGACCAGCAGGGCATCCCCGAGGCCCATTCCCTTACGGTTCGGTGCGCTCACAGTGTGCCTCCTTCGGTGGGCAGCTGCGGAGCTGCTGGTTCAAGAAGAGAATCAGCGGGCGCGTGCCACTTCGTTTGGGTGTCGTTCACGCCATGGTCTCCGGTTTCGATCGAGGTCAGCCCAACCTGCACCGGGATCCCCGGGCGCCCGCCGACCTTGATCAGGAACTTCCCACGGCCGGGAGGTTCGACGTCAACGCCGCGTGAGTCCCACGCGGGCGGGTCCTGCCACGAAATAAGCTTCTGCTGCTCCTGCCGGGACAACGGAATGGCCGAGGTCAGCAACGGCATCTCCGAGGCCGGCAGACCACCGCAGATGACCATGCCGGAACGCTCCACGAAGCCGCGGGCTTTCATCCGGTCCTCTTCCGCCGGCAGCGCCAGCAGGTCAGACATGGTGTGGGAAATCATGATCTGTCCGACGCCCACGGAGCGGTTGAGCCGGGTCAGGGCGTCCACACGGTCCACCATGCCTTTGCCGGCGCGCAGTGCCCGCCACAGCTCGTCCAGGACCACGAAGTAGTTCCGGCGCGGTTCCAGACCGGCGTCCGCGAGGGCGTTGGCGACATTGACGGTTCCGAAACCGTAGGACCAGCAGGCCAGCAGGATTGCGGCCTGCAGGTCTGTTTCGGTCTCGTCAATGCTGGAGACATCGAAGACCACTGCGCGGTCCCGCATCATTGGATTGGTGGTCTGCCGGGAGAAGATTTCCCCCAGCTTCCCTCCGCCGGTCAGGCCCAGAAGGGTTGCTTCCAGTGCCCGGGTTTCCTGCAGGTAGACGGTCATGTCGCCCCGGTCCAGTGCGACCTGGCGCAGCTCATCGGGCGCGGAGACAATGACGTCCAGGAGGTCCTTCAGGACAGGAATACCGTCGAACCGGTCATCGAGGACCCGCAGCGCCCGGTCAAGGATTGTCTGTTCCTGATCGGTGGGCGGGTTGTTCCGGCTGATGGTGATCAGCGAAACGACCATCGTCAGGCGCCGGCCGTGCGCATCGGCCCGGACCCGGGCGGCGTCCTCATGGTGGCCACTGTCCTCGAGCAGCTGTGCGGCTTCGACGGCCTGGCCGGGGTCCAGAATGTTCAGGTACCCGACGCCACGGCCAAGCTTGATGACCTGCCCGTTGAGAGCTTCAACGGCTTTGACGTGCTCGCCCTTGAGGTCTCCCAGGATCAGAGGGTGAACACCCTGCGCGGAAAGACCGATGAACATCCGCCGCACCACGGTGGACTTCCCCAGCCCGGGCTTGCCCAGGATGAAGGCCGAGGGGTTGGAGATGAGTCGGGCGCGCTGGAACCAGCTGATGGGGTCACAGCAGACCGTGGCTTGTGTTTCCTCGTGGCGACCGAGCGGGACACCGATCATGGGCGAGGACGCACCGGAGGAAAACGGCCACAGGCCGCAGACCTGAACCGTTGTTCCCCGGTATTCCTTCACGGACGGGACGAGCTGGGCCATGCCCCCGCCACGACCGGACCAGCCACGGGCGCCCGGCCCGGCCTCGCGTGGCTGCTTCTCAGCCTTCTTCTTGGGCGCCGCCGTTGCCCGCTCGGTGGTCTGCTTGGAGGCACGGGTGAACATGTCCATGAGGGCCATTACAGAGCATCCTTAATCTCGGAGGGCACCATGCTGTGCTTGGGCAACACCAGGCCAAGCGGCAGGGAGGCCGCGAACGCGGTGTCCTGCGCGCCGTACGCGCGGCGCAACAACACCCGGGCAGTACCGGAGGTCTGCTCCACAGCGGCAACGGCATCATCGAGGCGTTCCCGGTCGGTGACGGTGGCCGTGACGACCATCCCGAAGTTCACCAGCCCGGCCCCCTGGGCTTCCTCCTGCGCGGTCTGCACAGCGGAGCGGGCATCGACCAGGGCGCGGGCGCTGGGCCTGGTCCCGGAGGTGATGCGGACGTTGGCGTTGTTCTGGTCCCGCTCGACCACGGCAGCTGCCCGGGCGGAATCCATCGGGCGGTACAGCAGGGAAATTCGCTTACGGTCAACGTCCCCGTGCGGGGCCAGCAGCCGGGACAGGACCGAGGAATTCACAGACCCGCGCGGGGCGCCAGTCATCGTCCAGGAGGCTGAGAACGCGCTGTCGTGCCGGTAAGTATCCCAGCTCGCCTGCGTCGCGGTGGGGCCGACCTCGCCCCAGGTCAGGGACACCGGAGAACCGGCGGCATGGGCTTCATCGATGATCAGGGCAGCGGGGGGATCGTAGGCGATCCGCACGACCTCGCAGAGTTCCTGCGCGGACATCGGCCGGGCGATACCGGCGCCGGTGGACTGCAGGCGGGCCGACAGGCCCGGGATCCGCGAGGCGAGGTCACGGGCAACATCTTCCGGTGTGCGTTTCTTGGACCCTGCCCGAATAGCGGAGTTGAAGGTCAGGGACACCCAGGCGCGGACCGTGGCCGATCCTTCCGGGTACGTATCAACGACTTCACTCAGCATGTCCTTGGCAAATGCCGGCGCGTTCGGGTCGATGTTCATCATGACTTCGTTCCGCAACCGGTACCCGGAGTCGGGGGCGGTCTCCACCGTGACAGCCGCGGCGTCCAGCCCGGCCTCATCGGCCAGGCCGGCGAGCCAGCCGCCCCAGTTCGCCACCCACGCATCGACCTGTTCAGGGTCCACCAGGGATGCTCCGTCAGGTTCGGTGGAGAAGATCACCGTGAAGTGGCTGGTGGTCGGCACGTGCAACAGGGCGAAGGGGCGCTTGTAGGAGTCGGTGAACTCGTACAGGGTGGACTTCGCGGCTAGGCCAGGGAGCTGGTACATGCCCCACTGCGTCACGCCCAGGGGGCCGGAACGGTAGAGATTCGTTCCGGAGGACTTGGAGAGCTTGAAAGCCATGCGGGTGCCGAACCGGTCAACAACGGACTGGCCGTGCTTGTCCTTTATCGTCAGCAACAGGGCGCTGGCCCCGGCAACGGCCAGGACAGCGAGGCCCGGGAGCAGACCCCAGATAGCAAAGCTGGTGATTCCCAGCAGCAGCCCGGCCATGACAATCCCGGTGCCGATAGCGCCGAGGTTGCCCAGACCGGCTGAGCGCGGTACGCGCCAGTTTCCGTAGGACGGTTCTTTGTATTCGGTGCTAATTGCTGCCACTGGGGCCCTCCCCGGTTGAATCCTGCGCGGTCTTTTCGATTGCCTGCGATGTCTTTGACGCCACCTGTGCTCCTGCGGCTACGGTCATGCCAACTGGTCCAGCTGCTGCTGCGGCTCCCCCAGCTGCTGCTCCTGCTCCCGCCCCAGCTCCTGCAGTACCAGCTGCTGTGCCAGACGCCGCGGTGCCGGTGGCTCCAGCAGGACCGGTCGACGCTGGCGTCGGCTGGCCGCCGCCTCCCTTGGGCCCAGGTGTTCCGTCGCTGCCCTTCGGAGACGTGCCTGACTGGTTGCTCTGCGTGCTCGCTGGTGTCGGTGCGGCATTGCCTTTGCCGCTGCCACTGCGGCCCAGGGAGACGGCACCTGTGGCCATGGCCCCCACTGCCGCGCCTGCCCCGGCTCCCCCGCCAGAGGCGACGGCACCGACCATCGGCGTCACGAACCGCATCAGGGCTGGCAGGGCGAACAAGGCAACGACCATTAGCGTGAAGCCCGTGATGGACCTAATCAGCGCGTTCTGGCCCGCACCGTTGCCCATTAGCAGGAACGCGACCGAGTAAACGATGGCTGCCGCAGGCTTGTAGAGGATGAAGGCAATAGTCCAGCCAACTGCTTTCTGGAACCACTGCCTGCCCATCTCCGTGTTCGTGAACGCGGCCGTGGTCGGCAGGATGCCCGCCAGGATCACCAGCATGCCGCTGCGCACCACCATCAGCACGACCTGGACGAGAGAGGCAATCAGGCCAATCAACCCCAGGACGATCAGGATAAACACCCCGACGCCGGTCTGGTTGGTTACGACCAGGATGTTCATCGACTCTGCGAATCCCTTCCCGTCCGTGGAACGCTCGATGACGGCGACAGAAAAGGCGTCCGCCGCGATCACCAGAATCGAGATGACACCCAAGCCAAGGCCCGACACCAAAGTGAGCGTAAGCAGCGAGCGGAGAAGATCCTTTAGCGGTGCCCCACGCTGTTCCCAGATCATCCGGATGCCTCCGAGGATGACGGCGAGGACTGCCAGCGCCAGCGTCCAGGGCATCAATTCGCTATTGACCGCAGAAACAACGGGACTTGGCGTGGTGCCGTCCTCGCTGGCCAGGTTCACCGTGGGCATGGAGACCCAGAAGGTAGACAGTGTTGTCACCATCTGGCTCATGCCCTCCATGATGGCTTTTGCAAGATTGTTGATTGCGTCGTCTGCGATCCCCGCCGCGACATTGCTGGCACCCTGTTGGGTCCAGCAGACCGCGTTCCAAACTTCGCATTCCTTTTCTGCCATGTCAGACGCCGGCCCAAGGGATAAACGAGCTCAGGTCACTGATCTGGCGAACTGCGCCTCCGCCAGCGGGCGGGATATCGAGTTTCCAGTCGCCGTCCTCCCAAAGCACTGACGTTGAGAAAGCACCATATCCGCCGTCGTTGCTCTTGATGGCCAGCTCCACGACGGCTGTTTCGGGAGTATATGAATGGATGATGAAGCCGGCGATCTGGACCTTCGGTGAGGTCCCACCGCTGACGTCCTTGCCTTCCTTTATGGCCTGTACTGCTTTGTCCCGCGAAGGGCTGTCAGCTGAAAGCTCCAGGTAAACCTGTTTTGCATAGCCGTTGAATGACGACGCCCAGATGTTTACCGTTGCGTAAAGAGCCCCTGTGGGTGACTGGGCGAAGCACGACCTCAGACCGTCCTTGCCCACAGTGCCGGGGCCTGCTGTTGATGGATCTGTTGGAACGGCCATGGTTCCGAGCAAGTCCCACTTGGATTTGGGCGCGGTTCCCAGTGCAGTTTCCTTGCTCGCAGGGAGGCCGCAGACGCTCTTGCCAGCCCCAGCGGAGGCGCTGGGGCTGGCTGCGGCTGTGCTGCTGGTCTCTGTCGGGGCAAGAGCCGGCTGGGCATTTCCCTGTCCTTTGGGGAGCAGGAAGATGACGACGGTTGCTGCGATCAGCGCGACCACCAGCGCGGCAGCGATGAGGAAACCGGGTTTGGTGAACGGATTGCTTTCGGTGGTGCTCTCTGTTGACTGGCTCATGATGAACCTCCCGTTGTTGGTGCTGGCTTAGACGAAGGCGCGGACGATACCGGAAGCGCCGGTGATGATGATGCAGCCCAGGAGGACCCAGCCGAGCTTGCCGATGGCTTGTGCGCCCTCGCCGCGCTGGAGCTGAATCACCATGCCGATGCCAACGATGATGACGCCAAGGACACCCAGGACCAGGCCGATACCGGAGGCCCAGTTCAGGACCGTGAGCAGGCCGCCGGCCTCGGCCGGGACGGTCGGGGTGGGGTTAGGGATGACGCTTGCTGCAAGTGCGGAGAACGAGTTCATGGTGAGACCTTTCAGTGGGTGGTTCTGGGTGTGGTGTCGGTGGCCAGGGAGGCCAAGTCATTGATGAATCGTTGGTATTCGCGGCCCATTGGCGGCGTTGTGGTGTCGCCGTGCCGCCAGGCCTCTACCCAGGGCAGGGTCCAGAGTCGGGGCGCTCCCCCGCCGACGATTGCGGCGAAGTCACGGAGCGCTTTGGGAGTCTTCCCCGGTGCGTCCGCCAGGACGGCGAGGCCGAGCAGATCCAGCTTCGGTGCCGCGCCTGATGCCCATTGGGTCAGTGCGCTCTGTGCCGCTGTCAGGCCGCGCATATCTGCCCGGCAGACCAGCAGCACCCGGGGTGTGCTCCCGTCCTGCAGGACGGGCCAGCAGTGGTCGGTGGGGCGGGCCCCCTCGAGCAGGTCAGCGATGCGGCTCTCGCCAGCTCCCCCTTGGGCGCCGGTAATCCACAGCGCTGCAGAACCTGACATGGTGCGGCGGGATAGGCGGTCTGCCGTGTCCGGTTCAACCATTCCCCTCAGCGGCTCACTGATCACTGCCGCAGGCGGCACGTGCGCGTCCGGTGCCTCCTCTTCTGCTCCGTCGGCGGCGGGGCTGGTGATCCAGGGGTTCAGGGACTGTTGCATGGTTCCTCCTTTCAGAATCCGTTGGTGGGTTGTTTTAGAAGCCGGCGGCTACGGCGGCCGCTGCGGCCAGCCACGCCCGCTGCGTGGCGGGCTGGAGGGCTTCATAGCGGATGGGACCGTTGACCATGGCCGGATCGTAAGGAATCCGGACGACCGCCCGGACGAACGGCTCAAAGCCGTCCGCGATCCGCTGCGCCTCGTCCTTGGCCCGCTTCAGGGCGTCACCGGTCATGCTGCGCTTGGCGTCGGTGGACTCAGAGACGATCACGACGGCGTTGCGTGCCAGTTCCGCGTCGTGGCCACCACGGGATTCCAGCGTCTGCAGCGTCAGCCGGGCGGCTTCGGCCCGGTCCTCGATGGCGGTCACAGGGACGACGAGCTGGTTGGTGTGGTCGATCATCCGACGCCAGTTTGCCGCCCGGGCGGTGTTGCCTGAGTCCATGACCACCAGCCGGTAGTACCGGGTGAGCACCTGGTGGGCGATATCGACTTCCTCAGCGGTGACTTCGTGATCGCCTTCTTCGTTCTCATCCGAGCGCAGAACGTCGAACTTGTCAGCGGTCTGGTGATGGACGAACTTGGCGATTTCTGCCGCGTTCGTGGCCGGTGACAGCAGCTCGGTGGAAGCATCGATCAGGTCCAGAACGCTCCGGGCGTGGGAACCCTTTTCCGTCCGCCACCCCAGCGTGCCTTGGGATTCGTTATTGTCCCAGGCCACTGTAGCCGCGCCGCTGTAGCGGGCAAGGATGGCCGAGAGCATCACCACGGTTGGTGTCTTGTTCGCCCCGCCCTTGCGGTTCACCACGGCAATAGTCCGGGGACCGGGCCAGTGCTGGCTGACCGTGCGAATGTCCTCCCGCTGGGAGAGTTCTTCCGCTGAGGGGTCCATCCGGAATCCGAGTCGTGTGAGCGTTCCCCTCCAGCCCTGTGTCGCCGGTTCCAAAACCGGTGCGCTGACCAGGAACGAGGTTTCCTTCAGGCTGCGCCGGGTCAGTGGTGCTTCCGGGGCGGTGGCGGTGGTCTGCGGTTCTTCTGCGGCGGCCGACGGCTGGGCCTCCGAATGGGCAGGCTCAGGCGTCTCGGTTGCTGGCTCGGTCTCGACGGGGTTGGGCGGCCATGGCTGGCGGTCCACCGCTGCCGCCGCGGTGGGCTGTGCGGGGGCGGCTACTGGTTCAGGAGCAGCAACAGGGACCGTATCAATGACGGTCGGAGCGACCGTCTCGGGGGTGGTTTCCGGGGCCTCTGCCCGGCGGCGTGCCGGGCGCGGTTCGTAGGAGACGGATTCGATCTTGTTGTCCGGGTGCACGATCAGTTCACCGTGTCCTTCGGGATCTTCGATCTGGACCCGGACGGGGCGCTGCAGTGTCTGCGCCTCGCCCACGACCAGGGCCAGGGCGTTGTTGCGGAGATCCTGTACGGAGTCCCCGGCAGGCACGATGCGGGAGTTACCCGCGACGACGACCTCAGCGGTCCCGTTGTCGCGGACGATGGCCCTGATGTTTGGAAAGGCCAGGACCTCGGTTGGTGTAGTACTACCCATGAACTTCTTCCTTACGTGTGTGAGATGGAGAGGCGCGGCGCTTAGGACGTTGGTGGTGTGAGCCGGTTGACCTTCCACGGGGCGTCCTTGCCCGTGCGGAGCAGCTGGACGGTGTACTTTCCCGCGTCCGTGGTGATCGCTGCGGTGGCCCCGTAGCCGTTGGCTTCATCGATGCTGAGTTCACGTGCTCCCGTGAGGCGAGTGGCGGGGATATTTGCCGGGTCCACGGCTGAGTAATCGGCCGTGGCCTGCGGAGTCAGCCACCGGGCCAAGTCATTGGCCCATTGGGTCGCTTCCAAATGGGGGCGTGCGAAATCAGCCATTGCCCCTTCTGCGGTGTCTAAAGCTGAGGTCTTGCTGGCCTCATCCCAAGCAATGCCGATGGTGGCCGGGACTGTTCCCCCGGGCGCCTGTGGTCCACTGTTGGCGCTCAGGGAGACGGGCGCTGTGGGGGTGGTGCTGGCTGATTCTGCCGGTGCCGGTGTCGTGTTTGCTGCCGGTGCGCATGAAACGCAGAGCAGGGCCACGGCGAGCAGGGCCAAGGGCTTTTTCACTTCTTCTCCTCTTGAGTGGGCAGGTACAGGAAAGCTGAGGGGACATTGCTGCTGACTGTCCGGGTGTAGTAGTTGTGGTCATCCGGGGGCGGGTTGCCGTTGTAACCCTCTTCGACGTAGGTCCCGTTGTCCTTGACTTCCTTGACCACCGCGACGTGGCCGAAGTTCGGGTCCGCTCCCCCAGCTCCGGGTGCGTACCAAACGACCGCACCGACGCGGGGAACGGAACCTGTGGGCCAGCCTTTGGCGTCCCAGCCGCTCTTCCAGGTCAGGGCCGAGCCGAGGCCCTGTCCATCCGGCCGGAAGCTCCCGTTGAGGAACTTGAAAGGAGCGCTGGTGGAACCCATCTGTTGGTTCACCCGCCACAACGCGAAGTCCACGCACTCCCGGTTGTACATACCCAGCGGCGAGGTGCTGGCAGCGTTCGCGCCGACCTGCAACCAGGTCGGAGCCTTTTTCCAGGGGTAGTCATCCCCAGCGCCGGACTGTCCCGGGATGGCGCAGTCGCTGCCTTCCAAGGAGAACTTTGAGTTCGAAAGTGCTTGGACGAGTTTGACGGCCCCGGGCCAGTACTTCTGGTAGTGATAAGGATCGGCGTTGCGCTGGACCTTGTTACCGGCAATGGTCGGTTCCAAGAGCTCCCAGCCGGGAACGGCCTGCAGGGCCTTGACGAAGTTCGTGGCGCTGGTGGTGGGGTTCATGCGGTCTGCGTAGGAGCCCCACGCGCCGTTGTCGCGCTGCTGGAACAGTCCTCTGGAATCCGGGCCGGGTCCGTCGCCGTGGTCCAGCACACGTAACCCCGACTCCCCCAGGGAGACCATGACGCTGATCATCTGACCCTTCACGGACAGGTCCAGTGCCTTACCTGCACCCATGATCGCCGCGGCGTTCTTCAGCTGCTCTTCGGTGTAGCCCTCAACCTTGGTGTTGCCGTCGATGACGACAGAAACAGCCGGGCCACAATCGGCGGCCGCCGGCTTCGCAGGGGCCAACAACAGCAGCATGGTGAAGATCAGACCAAGGAACAGCCCGGGGACGGCAATGAGTGCCACCAAGCCAAGTGACTTACGCTGCATCGTGAAGGCCCCCGGCCCGGTTGCGGACCCAGGAATCCTTGAGCCACAAAGGGCCGGCGACTTCGACGGTCAGGACAACCCAAGGACGTCGAATCCGCAGCACCACGCCCGGACGGCCATCCTTGAAGACCTCGGCCGAGCCGAACGGCAATAGATTACTCAATCCCTGTCTCTCCCCCCGAGAACATCACGTCCACCTCTACCCGCACCCAGTGACAAAATTCCACTCGGTGGACCAACAGGCCATTTTCCACGAATTCAATGAATTCGCCGTGTCACACGGCCTCTCTGTGTCAGTGGTCACTGGCTATCTGCGCTCTTGTCTGTGCGACAGTTAAGACATTACCCTAAAACGACATTAAATGTAGTCTTACAGGGACCGCGCCGGAGTCAAACACAGGAAGTGACAAAATGATTGGATGCCCCGATATATTCGTCCCCCGAGCTCCCTGCCCAGGGACGTAGAGATGGCCATCGAGTCATTCGGGACGATGTTCTCCCGCGCGATACTGCGCCATCTCTCCATCCACGGCCCCACCGGGGCGGCAGACCTGGCCCGTGAACTCGGAACCGATCCCAACACCGCGCGACGGACGCTGCAGGGACTCGAAGATGCGGGCCTGGTGGAAGCCGATGTCCCCGCGGGTCAACGGCGCGGGCGGACCGTGACCTTCACCGTGCGACCGGACCGTCTGGAGCAATTGCTGGATGGACTTAAGGACTTCTTACGAGGGCGTTAAATGTTCTTCCTTTGGAAGACACGCGGCCCGAATCCCGAGTAATGCATATTCTTAAGGCTATTTTCGAGCTATGGCTACGAGACGGCGCAGGCATCGCGGAACGGCAATGGACAACGTCCAGCTGAATACGCTGGTGCCGCAAGAGGACAAGGACTTCTTCTTCTCCGTCGCGGATCGCATGGGCGTATCGACCGGCGAAGCCATGGAGCAACTGATCGCTCATCTGCGGACAGAAATGAAACCTGACGGCCTGCCCTCATGGTTCGACCGAACCCAACTACCGGAGACATTGCCCATGGCACAGGCGAGTTAAAAGTTGAAGGCCCGCACTTGGCGGGCCTTCACTAAGTATCCGTTCAGATCCAAGTTTCCTGGCAGTCACTGATCTGAACTATTCAAGCTTCCTCTTGCGAGGACGCTCCCTTTTTCACACCCTCCAACAGGAAAGGTATTGTCCCCTATGGTACCGGACCCCGGTTCCGCGTCAACGGTTGTCCGCACGAGTGTCGGGCTGCAAAAAGCAGCCGAACGAGACCCCGAAAAACTGCACCTGACGCCCGAGAACGTGGCGGCCCTTGGCGCCGCCCTTCCCAGGGCGGAAGACACCACCGCCGATCCTGACTCCCCTACAGGTCGCAGCAAACGACGCGCAGGACGTAAGGGCAAGCACAGGCCCAGGCGCGTACGTAAGGCGAAGGAGCGCAGCAACCGTGCCGTGTGGTCGGTCATTCCGGCAGGGCACAGGCCTGCCCGGCACATCGTCCGCTGGCTACGCAGCATTCAGGAGCTGGCAGAGTTCCAGCTGGCCCGCAAGGACCTGAAGGCGAACATCTGGCGGTTCGCCAACGCCGTCGCCCAGTGTCCTGGCTTTGACCCCGCCAGTATGACCATCATGCCCATCTGGCAGCGCCTCCAGGAGCGGTTCGGATTCCCGTCCAAGAGCATTTCCAACTACTTCCGCCGGCTCAGGGATTGGGGCGTGCTGGCTGTGGTTGCCACGGGGCGTACCGCCAAGTTCACCCCTAAATCCAGCGGCCGCACCGAGAACGAAGCGGCCATCTATGTGCTGCTGGAAAAAGCCGAAGATCAGGGTGTGGAAAAAAGTAGCGTACCGGTGCCCACTAGGGCTGTTAATAACCCCCCGCACGCGCGGGCGGGCGAATCGTCAAATCCTCAAATGGATGCGGCTTCGCCGCAACCTTCTTTGAAGCGCGCCGCACAGCGGCGCGAGGTCAATCACCAGCTGCACAATCGGACAGAACCCCTCTGGGACCCGAACGCCACGACAGACGCCACGACCAAGCGTGAGCGCCGCGAGACTGAGCGTCTAGCCTCGCTGGAGCTTCAATTCAGGTCTTTCCCGCTGCAGCGCATCTCCACCGCGCATGTCGCCGCCATCTGCCGGCCTTTCTTCCGGGCCGGTTGGACGATCAAGGACATTCTTCACGCCATCGACTGGCGGCCGAATACCGATGCCAAGTACCACCATGACGGTGCCCACGGCGTGGGAAACACTGGGGCATGGCTGAAGTTCCGCCTGGGCAAGTGGGTCCGCCATGACGGCGGTTTGTACCGCTCCCCCAGCCAAAAACGCGAGGCCGAACGGTCTCAACGCGCCGCAGAAACCCGGGCGGCCGCCGAACGCCGGGAACGTGCGCTGGCAGAACGTTCCAGCTACACGCCGCCCACTGTGCCCTGGAGAGAGCGCGTCACCCGGATTCGCCAAGCCCAATTGGCTGATAAACAGCCGGTCGGACAAGCGATATCGTTGTGATATCGTTTTGATATTAGTATCAAAACAGTTTCACTCTTATACTGTTTAGATATCTCCGCGAAACTACCCCAAAACAGTTTCAGTCTGATATCGCCGCAGTATCATTGCCCCGAAGAGAGGAAGACCCATGCCAGTACTCCTTATAGCCAGTCAGAAGGGCGGGACAGGCAAGACCACGACGACCATCAACGTCGCGGCCGAGCTTGCCCGCAGAGGACGTGACGTCCTGATCGTTGACTGCGACAAGAGCGTTCAGTCCGCGTCCACGTGGGCCGCTGATCGCGCCCAGGATGAGTCACTCCCCCGCGTCCACGCCATCCAGAAGACCGGCAATGTCCGGGAAGCACTGAAAGACCTGAGTGCCCGGTACGACTATGTGATCGTGGACGCTCCCGGGCACGACAGCCAGGAAATGCGGACGGCCATGACCGTCGCGGACCTGATGCTCATCCCGGTGCGGCCCTCACAGTTCGACCTGGACACCATGCCCGGCATGGTCGAGCTCATCGAGACGGCCAAGGACATGAATCCGAAGCTCAAAGTCGCTGCCCTGCTTACCCAGGTGCCCACCTACTCCTCTGCGACTGAAGAGGACGAAGCCAAGGACTTTCTGCAGGACTACCCGCAGATCCCGCGTATCGACGCCGCACTGAAGATCAGGAAGGCCTATCGGGACAGCATCCCGGCCGGCAAGGGCGTCATCGAGATTTCGAACGGATCGGCCAAGGCCGAAGTGCAGGTACTAGTGAAGGAGATTGAGGAATGGCTATAAAGAAACGCGAAGCCCGCGCAGTGGCATCCACCGCGGTGGCCGGGGACGAGGACGCCGTGGCCCGGAAGGCCGACGAATTCGGGAAGGGCGGATACGCGCCGGAAGTGGTCGAGGCTCCCCTGGATCCCAACGCGCCAATTGGCCCGCAGGGCATCCTTTTCAGGATCAACGACTACCAGAAGCAGCTGCTCAAGGAATCTGCAGACGCTGACAGGCGTAGCCAGCAGAAGCTGCTTGAATCCATCATCTGGCCGGAACTGGAACGCCGGAAAGCTGAGCGCAACCAGTAGCACCATAGTATCCGGGTGATATCAGAGCAGTATCGCCCCGGTATCCCACGAATGGCGCCGTCCGGGCATCCGTTGGACGACCGATACCCGCCATCGCGGGGGAGTAGTCCTCCTGTGACAGGTAATACGGGTGAATCCCCGCTAGCGTGACCTTCGGACCACACGAGGCACCAGGGGGAGAAGTCCATGGCGGGGCGAAAGAAACAAATTGATGGCCAGTTGAGCTTTGAAGCTCTTTGGGCGGCACCAGAGGAGGATCGCAATGAACAAGTACGGCAGGCAGGCTCAGGAAGCCTGGAAGACAGCCAGTCCCACGCGCTACAGCCAGATACAGAACCCGGAGGACTTCTTCACCAAGCTGGGGGAGGAAGCCCAAGAACAAGTGGACGGGCTGCTGATCAAGCTCGCGGGGCCGGACCCGAAGGGGGAGGGCTACCTGGAGAAGGTAGGCCGGTTGAACGCAGCGCGGAACCAGGCCGAGGAGATCGTTCGCTACGACCTGCTTTCGCCGCCGGAGACGGAGGACGAGGACGGGGAGGACGAGTACGTGAACCCGAGTATTCAGGAGTACCTGGACTCGATGGCGGAAGCGGACAAGCTGCGCGAGCAGCTCTACTAGAAACCGGGACGGGCAGGTTCCGCCCGACTTCCCAGGACGACCTTGCCCCATCCGGTGCCCGTAGCCGTATCCGGGCGAACCTTGAAGCCCTCGAGGTGCTGCAGACACTGCAGAACGAGGACCGGCAGGCCACGGAGGCCGAGAAGGCGTCACTGGCGCGGTGGGGGAGTTGGGGAGCGCAAGGCGTCTTCCAGATATTCGATAAAAACCGGGAGGAATATGCCGGGGACCGCGAGCATCTGCGCAGCCTCCTGACCGAGTCCGAGTACGACGCCGCGCGTCGGACCACGATCAACGCCCACTACACGGACGCTGCCTACGTCCAGGCCATGTGGTCAACCGTGCAGGAACTGGGCTATAACGGCGGCACTGTTCTGGAACCTGGATCCGGGGTTGGAACCTTCATGGGCTTTGCCCCTGACACCGCCACGATGACCGGTGTGGAGCTGGACCCGACCACGGCGGCCATCTCCCAGGCCATCTACCCCGAGGCCACCGTCCGTGCCGAGTCCTTTGCCGATACCAAGCTGCCGACCGGGCACTTCGACCTTGCTATCGGCAACGTGCCCTTCGCCAACGTCAAGCTGCACGATCCTCGCCACAACGCCGGCGGCCACTCGATCCACAACCATTTCATCCTCAAATCCTTGGAACTGACCCGCCCGGGCGGGATGGTGGCTGTGCTGACGTCCAGCTTCACGCTGGACGGCACGAACCCGGCAGCCCGCAGGGAAATGAACCAGCTGGCCGACCTCGTGGGCGCTGTCAGGTTGCCCACCGGCTCCCACCGGAAGGCAGCCGGCACGGACGCCATGACGGACCTGTTGATCTTCCGCCGCAGGGAACCTGGCCAGGAACCGGCCTCCACTCTTTGGGAGACCGTCACAGCCCGCCGGATCGACGGGACTATTACCCGCCTGAACTCCTACTTTGACGAGTACCCCGAACGCCTGTTGGGCGAGCTGCACGTCAGCCATGGCATGTACGGGGCCGAGACCCTGCAGCTGACCACGGACGACCTCTCAGCCGTCCCGAAGCGCCTGAACGCTGCCCTGGCTGATGTCGTTAACGAAGCCCGGTCCGCAGGCATGGTCATGACCGAGCGGACCGTCGAGCAGGAACGCCAGCGCGCCGCCTACGTACCGGCTGCCACCCACGAATGGGACGGCCACATCAGCGCCAAGGACGACGGCTTCACCGTTGTCCAGAACGGCTCCCACGCCGACCTCGCAGTACCTAAAACCCAGGCCGCTGAACTCCGAGCCCTGCTGGGGCTGCGCGACGCCGGACGGACGTTGCTCACCGCAGAAGCCGAAAGCCGCGACGACACCGCCGACATTGATTCCCTGCGCGATCAACTCAAGACTGCCTACAGTCAGTACGCGGACACCTACGGGCCGATCAACCGCTTCACGCTCCGGGACACCGGCCGCGTGGATGAAGAGACGCAGGAGCCCATCCAGGCCCGCATCACGCCACGGGCAGTTTCCATCGTCTCCCGTGACCCGTTCGGGCCGCTGGTCATGGCCTTGGAGAACTTCGATGAAGCCACACAGACAGCCTCCCCGGCTGCCCTGCTCTCCAGCCGTCAGGTCCAGCCCCGCCGCCCGGTCCTTGGTGTGGACACCGCCGAAGAAGCCCTCACCGTCACCCTCGATACCGTGGGAGAGGTTGACCTGGACTACGCCGCGTCCCTGCTGGGCATCAGCCGGGACGAAACACGGGCCGCCATGGGGGAGAGCATCTACGAGGTCCCCGGCACCGAGGAGACCTACCAGACCCGGGCCGAGTACCTGTCCGGGAACGTGCGGGAGAAACTGGAAGTCGCCCAAGCGGCCGCGCTCTCGGACGACAGCTACGCCGCCAACGTCCAGGCCCTCACCGAAGCCATGCCGGAACCGCTGCGCATGGACGAAGTGGAAGCCCGTCTCGGCGCGGTCTGGATCGACACCGGCACCCACCAGGAGTTCGTCCGGGAAATCCTGAACGACCCCTACGCCACCGTCTCCAACGCCGCCGGGTCCATGTGGGACGTCAAAGCCAACCGCCATACCCTTGCGGCCACCAGCAACTGGGGCACCCAGCGGATGCCCGCGTCTGACGTCCTCAAGCAGGTCCTGGAACAGCGGCCCGTCCGCGTCACTGATGAAGGCGAGGACAAGCGCCGCATCCTGAATCCCACCGAAACCGCAGCAGCCCAGGAGAAAGCCCAGCTGCTGCAGGAGCGTTTCAGCGAGTGGGTCTGGGAGGAACCAGAACGGGCCACCCGCCTCATCGACGAGTACAACCGCCGCTTCAATTCCATCGTGCTGCGCGACTACAGCACCGAGGGGGAGCGGCTGACCCTGCCCGGCATGGCCAAGGACTTCTCCCCACGCCCGCACCAGCGCGCGGCCGTGGCCCGGATGCTCTCCGAGCCTGCCGTGGGCCTGTTCCACCAGGTCGGTGCAGGAAAGACCGCCGAGATGGTCATGGGCGTCATGGAGCTGCGGCGCCTGGGCATGGTCAACAAGCCAGCCGTCGTGATCCCGAACCACATGCTGGAACAGTTCGCCCGCGAATGGCTCCAGATTTACCCTCAGGCCCGCATTCTTGCCGCATCATCGGGCGACCTCGCAGGGGACAACCGCCGCCAGTTCGTCGCCCGCGCGGCCGCCAACGAGTGGGACGCCGTGGTCATGACCCGCACCGCTTTCCAGCGCGTCAGCCTCAGCCCCGAAGCCGAAGCTGCCTACATCAACGCTGAAGTCATCCAGATGCGAGCCGAGCTGGAAGCCGCGAAAGAGAACGGCCAGGACAATGGCCGCGCCAACGCCAGCATCGTCAAACGCCTGGAAAAGGCCGTCCTGTCCCAGGAAGAAACCCTCAAAGCCAAACTCGACACCCCCGCAGACCCCGGGATCAGCTTCGAAGAGACCGGCATTGACTACCTCGTCGTGGACGAGCTGCACGACTACAAGAACCTCCGGACCCCGAGCAACATCCCCGGCGCCGGAATCCAAGGCTCCAACCGTGCATCCGACCTCCACATGAAGACCGAGTTCCTGCGCCAACGCGAAGGACGCCGCGTGATCACCGGAGCCACGGCAACACCCATCGCCAACTCCGTTACGGAAATGTACGTCATGCAGCGCTACCTGCGCCCGGACCTGCTCCGGGCCACCGGGATCCAGGACTTCAACACCTGGGCCGCCACGTTCGGCCAAGTGGTCGAAGAAATGGAACTCTCAGTAGCCGGCGGTGACCGGTTCAAGCTCAAGAGCCGGTTCGCTAAATTCCAGAACGTCCCCGAGCTGCTGAAAATGTTCCACACCTTCGCTGACGTGAAAACCGCAGAAGACCTGAAACTGCCCGTCCCGGCCCTTGCCCCGCGCGACGGCGACGGGTTGCGCCAGCCGAACATGCTGGCCGTGGAGCCCAGCCCCGAGCTGCGCGAATACATCCAGGACATCGGGAACCGCGTGGACCGTATCCAGCAACGGCTGGTGGACTCCGAGGAAGACAACATGCTCAAAGTCTC
Source organism: Paenarthrobacter sp. YJN-D (assembly GCF_015040335.1). NCBI lineage: Bacteria > Bacillati > Actinomycetota > Actinomycetes > Micrococcales > Micrococcaceae > Paenarthrobacter > Paenarthrobacter sp. YJN-D. Next base: position 32,888 of record NZ_CP053551.1, read on the forward strand.
CTCAGACGGCCGCAAGGCCGCCCTAGACATGAGACTCGTTGACCCCACGCTCTCCCAGCAGGGCCCCACGAAGATCAGCGCGACCGCTGACCTGCTGGCCAGCGTGTACGAAGAACACAAGGACCGCATCTACACCGACCCGAAAACCGGCGAGCCGGACCCGGTTCCCGGTGCCCTGCAGCTGGTCTTCTGTGACTTCGGCACACCATCTGAGCGGTGGAACGTCTACGGCGAACTCAAAGACCAGCTCCGCCGACGAGGCGTACCTGAACACATGGTCCGGTTCATCCACGAAGCCAAGAACGACACCGAGAAGGGCCGGCTCTTTGCCGCCGCCCGTTCCGGCCAGATCGCCGTGCTGGTGGGATCGACCTCGAAAATGGGCGTCGGCACCAACATTCAAAAACGTGCCGTGCACCTAGTGGACATGGACGCCCCGTGGCGGCCCTCCGACGTCGAGCAACGCCACGGCCGCATCATGCGCCAGGGAAACCAGAACCCCGAGGTCCGCATCTCCCAAGTGGTGACGAAGGAATCCTTCGACTCCTTCATGTGGCAGGGACTTGAACGCAAGTCCCGGTTTATCAACCAGATCATGCGCGGCCGCCTGGACGTGCGGGAAATCGAGGACATCGGGGACAACACCCTGAACTTCGCCCAGGCAAAAGCCATCACCAGCGGTAACCCGCTGGTGCTGGAAAAAGCCGTCGCAGACCAGGAACTTGCCCGACTGAGCCGTCTGGACCGGGCCTACAACCGCAACATGGTTGCCGTCGCCCACACCAAGCGCGGTGAGCAGTCTGCGGCCGAGGCCGCGTCCCATGACCTGCCCCTGATCCAGGCGGCCGCCGGCCGGACCGTAGACACCACCGCGGATGCCTTCGCAGCCAGCATCGACGGCAAAACCCTCGACAACCGAGGCGACGCCGCCGAAGCGCTCCGCGCATGGACAGGCAAACACGGCCACCGGCTCATGAACCTCTACGGATATGACGAGCTCGGAACCATCGCCAACCTAGGTGGCCACGAACTCCGCGCCAAACTCATGCCTGCCCGCGACCTTGACCATGCCACCGTCGAAGTACGCATCGAAGGAGTGCCCAGGGCAACCACACAAATCGCCCGAAGGAGCCTGCTTTCAGCTGATATCGGCACCATCAGGCAGCTCGAAAACAGGGTTTCCTCCCTGCCCCGACTGATAGCCGACGTCGACGGACGCCGACAGGAAGCTCTCTCCCGCGTCGAACAGGCAGAAAAGGCCCTCGCGGAACCCTTCAAGTACGCCGATGCACTCAAAGCCGCCCGAGGGGAGTCCGCACGCATCGACCAGCTCATGGCCGACGCGGCAAAACCGGAAGAAACGGAAAAGCCCGAACCCGCACCCGTGACCGACCCCAGACTTGAAAAGATGCAACGGCTAATGAATGCATCATTCCCGCCACAGCCAGGCACCCCGGTCTCCACGGCCACCGCCGCCCAGCAACGGACGCCCGAACAGCACCGCCAGCAACAACCCGAATACGGGCGCTAACGCCCATCACGGGCGCACGAAAGCCCTGCACAGCCAAGAGCTGTGCAGGGCTTTCGTTTGGTCTACCAGTGAAGATGGCTTGGCTACTACCGGTCTCTCCTTTTGGCGAGCTATCTAGCGGTACACGTACGGGAGAAAGGCCTGGACCTTGTCCCGCAAAGCCGAAGACCTCTCAGACGGGTCCCACTCGATGAGATAAATCCCCTCTTTGCTCAGCTCGTCGATCCGATTCTTGGTCTGCGGATTGTCAGATGTAGTCAGCGATGGCGGAGCGGTGACAATGATGCCACCGGCCGCACCTTCGCGATCCATGACCGAACGAAGCCGCTTGCCAGTTCTTTCAAGGATGTGGTGATTAGTAACGGATTGCTTCACCTCCATCACTAGTTTGTAGGAGCCAAAATCGACAATGGCATCCGCGCCGAAGTCGCGACCCGGTTCCGAATGGGCTGGCCCGAACTTGTGCCGAAGGGCCTTCTGGACCTCGTCTTCATAGTCGTGGGCTCGATCGTAGGCGCTGAGCAGTCGATGTGCGTTCTCGCTCGAAGTGGCGTCTGACGGCAACTCGGCAAGTAAAGCGCGAAGGGACTCCGCTTCTGCTGCGTCCATGCGCGGCTCCGAGGTCTCAGATCCATCCTGTTCGGGAGAGGGCGTATCTACCAGACGATAGTGGCTGAAAATCCCCGCAACAGCGGCCTTCTGAAAGCCAGCCCTGGCAGACTTTGATAGAGCTGTCATGAGGTTGTAAGCCAGCGATTTTGGCAGTCGGTCTTTGGCCTTTTTTGCCTTTTCCGTCTCGTCCTCATCGGGAGAAACGATCCGATCCGTCACCCACTCGAACTGCTCCCACCATGCATCATCTTCGGCTCTCCGTTTGGTCTGGGTCAGCTGCCTATGCAGAGACCACGCCCCAATGACTGCAGCAATAACCGCAAACAAGCCAGCCATCGCAGGACTCGTAACGAACCGGTCGAGGAGCGCACCCCAGTCGTAAGACGGCCACTTCCAAAGCAGAAAAAGAACGACAGCTTGAACGGTAATCGCCAGCAGTAACAGGGTTACGTACGTACGCAAGGCTATGCGCCCGACCCGCCGTGTTACCGGGTGTCGCGCTGTTCTTGAAACCCATCCTGTGGCCGGCGGAGCATCTGCATTGCTCTCCGCCGGTGCTGTCGTTGTACTCATGGGATCGAGTTTATGCGGCCTTTAGAGACACGATTGACGGCTTATCAGCGCACTCGTCTAGCTGCGCTAGGCCCATACAGGTCCACCAGGCGACCTACGTCAGCAGCGGGCGATTCCCGGCAAAATATTTCAAGTCGCATGGGTAATCATCGCCCACGGCGGGAGTTGGCAGCTTAAGCGACGGTTGGCCTTTTGGCATTGTTAACAGGTGTTTGCATCGGTAATCCTATTTGGAATTTGTTAACGGTCGTTATATACCACCCGCCAAGACCGCATCTCACCCATAGAAGCGCAACCGTTCGCCGCGACTTCTAGTGCTTAGATCAAGGAATGACAAAGCAACCCAGACAGCTTCAAGACAAGGCAACGCGAACCCTATTGCAGGACAAATCGATACAAACCCTGCTGGACGACTCCAAACGCAAAAAGAACGTTCCAATCCGGACCGACTTCGTTCAACTCCCGGAAGGGAAAACACCAGGCGCGCTCGGAGCCCTCATCAACTCAAGTAACGGTCGTTCATTGGACTTGTATCTGCTCCACCGGCTAGCCGCATCAGCCACCCCATGGGACACCAAACGTGATGCCGCTGTTTGGTCACGTGCCATGGGACTCGGGGACGGCCCCTACGGGAAGGACGCTGTGTCCAGGTGCTGGGCCAAACTAGCCGAACGGAAGCTCATTCTGCGCGAGCGAGAGTCCAAACAAGCCAAAATCACGACCCTCCATGAGAACGGGAAGGGAGATCCCTACACGGCGCCGGCGGGAAAATATTTCACACTGCCCTTGGAGTACTGGACGGATAACTGGTACCGAGAACTTACCGTGCAGGGCAAAGCTGTCCTTCTCGTGGCCCGGTCCTTACGTCCTGGCTTCTACTTGCCTGGCCGTCTCGTCAAGAAGTGGTACGGATTTTCTCCAGATGTCCTTACCGATGGCCTCAAAGACCTGCAGGACCACGAACTGATCACGTTCGAAAACCGGACCAGGGAAGACTACGGAACAGAGCAGATCACGTTCACCGAGCGTCACTACAGCCTAAAAGGGCCATTCAATCAGCCCTCAAAGGGACAGATTGACCTGAACCAGTTGTTCCCTGGCAATTTCACGACACCGAGGGGGTGATGTTTGTGGAAAAAGCGCGACCTGAAACACGGAAAGCCGAGATCATCCACCTGTGGGTCAACACAGCAAGCGTGGTGGTCTCGGCCCTGATCCCGGTTGTCTGGGACATCATCAGCGGAATCGCTAACTAATCACCTAATCAGCACGTGGGGGACCTTTTCAGTTGACGCTTAGGGGTCCCTCACGTCCGCAATATCGATTCTACGCAGTCATGCCCGCGCTTGTTCAGAAATCCGGCGCCACAACACCAAAGCCACCAGGCTATTCAGGAAAGCGATGAAGACATCGCCCGCAGCCGGTCGGCCGATGACGAGGTCCAGGGCAACCAGCACCAGAGATCCCGTTGTAGCAACGGTGAACACAACGGCAAGGATCCACAGGGCTCGCGATGACAGCCGCCCACTACCGTGCCGCACTCGGTCATGGCGGCCAGGAAACGGGGCCGGATCATTCATGCCCCCACCCTACTCAGGAGGAAGCGCCGGGGCCGGAACGGGTGGAGCATGAATGATCCCGATCACCTCCGCTAGTTGTCCGTGATGGATTCCAACAGCCACTGCTCCGCCAACGGGTCCCGCCGCAGCTCGAAGGTCCGCAGCGCCGCCGACGAGGTGCCTAGGCGGACCTGTACCCGCCAATGCTCAATGTCCACGACGTTCCCGACGCCTACCGGGACAGTCCGCTGGGTCAGCCACCAGGAATCCCTGGTGAACCAGTGGAGCGGCTCTGCCGCCACAGCCCATACCCGCCCGTCGTAACGGACCGCCAGGGGAATGCCTGCCGCCGTAAACCGGACGTCCACGGGAGCGTCGAGGCTCGTTTCACATACTGCTGCTGTCACGGTTGGTCCGCTCTCCCAAATTCCTGTTCATCAACTCTTCCCGGCGGGTGACCGCCGAACTCCACACCCACGTCCGGTACGTCACCGGGCCGTCCTTCCAGGTCACTTTGGCGGCCTTGGCTGTCCAAGCGAACACTTCACCGTCCACCAACTCCGCGCAGTTCGGAAACCTGATCCACGCCTTCACCGGTATCCCCGGATACCCGTTCTTGGCCGGGAAATGCTCGAAATCAAGCTCCTCCACCGTCAGCCCAATCGGGCCGGCACGGCGAGCGTACTGCGCCTGCAGCTGGGTCGCTTGCTCCCGGTTCACTAACACACCTTATCGAATATGTATTCGAATGACACACCGAAAAAATAGGCCAGGCGGCCTCCTTTTAGTGTGCAGTGGGGGTCAGGCAATCTTCCAGGATCGGCAGAGTCCCCCATGGTCCAAGCCTGTCGCCGCCGACGCACCACCGGGTGGGGTCGGGTTCTTTTCAGCAGGGACGACGCAATGGTCGGGCGGGGAGCAGCGGCCCGCGCGCATCGGAACCTTGGGGCGCGGTGGAGATATGAGGGAGGGCGAAGAATCCGCGTAATTACGAGGGTTTACCTTGAGTGCGTACTATCAAAATGATATCATTATAGTATCAACAAGATATAAAGCGGGTGGGCCCTGCGGACACAGAACCCACCCTCGCCAAGCGACTCTCATCCCTACGCAATAAGGAGATTGGACCATGACAGCAACAGATGTGCTGACCGGCCAGCTTGACCTTCTCACCCTACTTGAACTGCAAACCCTGCCCACGGCCCCGCTGCACTTCACCGTTGGCCACTACCACCCGGACGAGCTGGACGCCGCCTATGAGTACCGGGCCAAAAGCGAGGGGCGGATGGGGGTATCCAACTGGAGCCGCCAGTGGAATGAAAACCAGACGGGCAGGAACGTCACTGCCGGATCCGCCCACCGCACCTTCACCTACGGAGCGGACCTGCGCTGCAACGAGCACTGGCGCAACCCGGACTGCCAGTGCATGGGAGACCTCCTGTACCGCGTCTACTGCCACGACTGCGACTGGTGGGGAGGAATCCACGAGAACGAGAACCAGGCCGTGGAGGACATGCTCAACCATTGCTGGCCAGGATGGCAGTACCTGCCACTGGTCACGTCAGCCATGAAGCCCAACGGGGGATACAAATTCAACGTTCCTGAGGACTACCCCAAGGAATGGCAGTATCCCGGAGCGCCGGTCAGGACGGCGCGGACGGCTATGAGTGGCCGCCACGTCCCCGGACGCAGCCCATGGGGCGGGTATGACGTAGGAGTCATGGAAGCCAGCGAATAGCCAAAGGAGGGGTGGGGCCGGAAAGGTCCCGCCCTTCCTAGTATTCACGGGAAAAACAGCCGCTGCCACTATTCATAGTGATATCAAAGTGATATCATCATAGTATCAAGAAGGCAGACGAGCGAAACCAGAACCGACGAAAAGATGGAGCTGATCCCCATGACGGTCACCGTGTACACCAAGCCAGGATGCGTGCAGTGCGACGCAACCGAGCGGGCACTGGGAAAGAAAGCCATTGCCCACCAGACGGTAGATATCTCGACCGACGCCGAAGCGCTGGATCGCATCAAGACACTGGGCTACCTGCAAGCTCCCGTGGTCGTCACCGACAAAGACCACTGGTCCGGATTCCGACCAGACAAGATCGAGGAACTGGCTCAGCTGACCGCTTAGCCGCTCCCCACCAACGTGCAGACGCTGCGGACACAGCATCTGCCGGACCCCCCTTCCTACGCAAGGAGAACACCATGAAGAAGCACACCCTAACAGCCGGCCCCCGCGTCGAAACCAACTCCGCGGACACGCTGCACGTGACCATCACCGTCCTGGAATCCTCCGAACGACGCGCCAACGTCACCATCAGCCGCGAAGGCTTGGAATCCTGGGTACGGGCACACCACGAAACCCCCGTCATCACCACAGCCCGGCTCCACCAGTACATCGACGTGATGCACGGTTCCGGGATGCTCCCCACAATCACCGCCAAGACGTCCGGGCGAGAACACGAAGTGACCGATATTGAACCGCTGGTATTTGATCGGCGCGCCATCGACTCAGGAATCTACGGGGACCAGCACGCCGAAACGCTGCTGAAAGCCAATCCTTTCCTTGTCTGCTCGGACCAGCTGCCCGAAGTGCACGACATTGACGGCCATCATGTCGCAGCCCTCTACCGATCCCCGGAGAACGACGAGCCGGCAACCAGGTTGATCCTCGACCACAAGGGCTCCATGAGCAGACTGGAAATCTGGGAACACCGGGGGAGCGCCCCGGACGTCCACGCCGGTTCGGATTGGACCGACATCGAAGGTTCCGCCCTTTGGGAAGACCTCCTCGCCGCTGGAATCCCCACCACCGACTAAAGACCACCCGGCACCCGGAGGAACACGCCCCGGGTGCCGGGCCACCAAGCTTTGGAGGACACCATGACCATCTGGTTCGCCATCTACGACTCACACCAGGGCAAGACAAAAATCAAGGCAACCACCACGGAAGACGAACTTCACCGCTGGCTGGAACAGAACACCCACTCATTCCGCGAAGTCCGCCAAATCGCCACGGCAGAGGTATAGGCCATGGCACGAAACAGCAGCTTTCCAAGCAAGGCCACCGGCTACCTCGAACCACCACAGGGACGGCTGGACCCCACCGAACCACATCGAAGCAACTTCTCCGGCTGGTCCGCACACGGACGCGGTACCGTCGCGGAAGTCATCGATTTCTACTCCCAGCCGGAATACGCCGAAGAGGGCAAACCGATCAGCGGCGACCTCACCCAGCGGTTCCTGGCGTGCGAGAACGGGGCCGGATGGCCGACGTACGGTGACATCCCCGATATCAAACCACTGAACGCACTTTTCTAAACGGCCGATAGTGTCGGGGCTAATAGCTACTCTGGCCCCGACACCATCTCGCACTTCACACATCTGCACCAATCGACGGGAAATGAACATGGCTTGGCTTTCAACCGAAACAGCGACACTCACCGAAGGGTGGGGAGAGTATCTGCAAGGGCGAGTCGTCTTCGATGACATCAGAAGCGCCGAATGGATCAATCTGAATACAGGTGGCTCCTTGGTCCTGGTGGCGGACGGCGGATGGCGAGGTGCTCAGCATGGCACCTACGAGAGCCGGTACAGAGTCTTCTTCAGGGGAGGGCAGACAGCCCCGGTTGAGATGACCTCAGCATTTCTTCGCGGATCCCGGAACGCGGGAATGTTTGAGAAGGACCGTAAGGGCTCCGACACCTACGCCGACGTCCAGCGAAGCTGCATCGTCGAAATCGAACGAATCCTCAACGACCACTAACAGGGAGACTTAGACCATGACACACGCAGATGATCTCCGCGCCTGGGCCAAAGGCTCCTACAACCTAGAGGCCGCCACCGAGCTGCTGATAAGGGCCTTCGGCGGACGCTTTGCCGCAAAGGGAAACCCATGGATCCACACCAGTGCAACACCAGCGGGGCCCCACCAAGTGCAAGCATGGATCGACTTTGAAGCCATCCCCGAGCAAGCGGGCATGCTCTCCGGAGGTGAGCGCCGCTTCTTGCTGCTGGCGGCGTCGCTGGCCGAGAACGTCCCGGTCGTTCTGGGCGACGTCGTACCCGGCTTGGACCGCGGGAACCTGGCACTCGTACTGGCCGCTATCGCCCATGCCGGCGGCAGCCACGAGCACTCGGACATCCGCACGAACCCGGATGGCAGCATGATCATCGCCGGGGGCTACTTGGACAGCCTCTACCCATGGCCTAAAGAGAACCTGTAGGGTCCGGCCAGATGACCCCGCGCATCTGGGAGAGCCTTGTGGCCGAGACCCAGTTCGCCGCAGAGCTGACCCTGACCGGGCTTCGGAGGCTGTGCTCCGTCCCTACCGGCCCTGATCTGTTCCCGTGGGGCAGCAAAGACCTGAACTACGCACTTCACGTCGGGATGTACTCGTACTCCTCCGGCCTGGAGCGCCTGTGCAAGCTGGCTATCGCCTGCAACGGGTACGCGGCCACCGGAAAGTTCCCCAAACTCCCCCAATCGCACAAGATCGGGAAACTGCTCGACGCCGTTGAGGTGTTGACCTCTGGGGCCTCGATGCACAAGGCGGAGTACCTCGTCCGCCCGTTGGATGGACTCGACCCCGACCTCACGAAAACAGTTGAGCGGTTCGCCGACGGAACCGGACGGTACGAGCACCTGGACTCGCTGTGGAAGGACAACGCCAAGGTTAATACCTACAACGAGTGGTCTGCACTTGCTGCAAAGTCTTCGGTCTCCGAGGAAGTGCGCCGGCTAATCTCGCTCAGGGAGGCAATGGCGTACGCGATCAGAGAGCAACTAGCCGACGACGGGCTAGAATCGACCGCGCAGACGGTGATGGAAGACCTGCAGCTCCCGATGTATGAACCATCGGTCGGCGTGGTGCTAAGCCTGTTCCGGAAGGCCCGGTGGGTGTCGACCATCCTTGACGTTGCCACTGCCTACACGGATCCGGGTCTCCCGATCCTAGGGGAGGTCGTCTCTCCGACTTTCATCCATTCGTCCGCCGACTTCTTCAACTACAACATCGCTAGAATCTCGGACGATGAAGTCGTCGAAGAGGAGCTGCAAGCGGCGTACAAACGGATTCACGCACGCGAGGCGGAATCGGAGAACGAAGACTTCGAAGAAACCGGTATCGAGGAGTGACGTGTTCGCACGGAATCGGTCGTTTGCGTGCACGGGTCAAGCCGGACGACGCAAGCCTCCCGACTCTGCGCTAATTCGCGGAACTCGGACAGCGCCCTTTGCACGCAACCGTGCACGAAACCGGAAAATGAACAACGCGGCCCTGTATTGAGTTTCGTGCACGCTTGCTAACCTGAGCCCAGCGGCAACAACCAGCTGCACTACCAGGAGACACCGATGCCCACCCTCAAGCCCAGGAACGCGGGCCACCACCCCAACGAACCTCGGGTCCTCATACAGGACGTGATCCCCTATGAGGTGCCCGAACGCCTCACGGACCTCCACGGCCCAGCGGAAGGCGTTCTAACGCTGCCGCAACACGTCTACTGGGGGCCTAAAGCAGACTGCGACCTGGGGGAGCCAGAGGGCGTGATCAAGGCCTATCAGGCGCTCCTGCGCGAAGGTACACGAGCGGATCAGAACGAACTGCTCAACGCCGGCCTTTTGGTCAGAGTCTGGAACGAGCTGATGCTACCTGTCCGTTGCCGGACCCTGTGGGAGAACAAGTTCCCGCAGCTGGCGCAGCGCTCGTAATGTCGGACGTCGAGTACCAGCGTGATGTCACCCGCCTAGCGTTGGATGCCTTGGCTAGTGGAGGGTTCGCTTTGGCCGGCTCCGGTGCCATCCGCGAACACGGAATCATCGACCGCCCCACACAGGACATTGACCTGTTCACATCCGTAACCAGCACCGAAGCCTTCGCTGCTTCCACAACAAGACTTGCGGCCGCGATGAGAGAACGTGGACTCGAGGTTGTGGAGCGCCGCAGTGCCCCACAGTTCGCAAACTTTTCTGCCACGTCACCTACCGGCCAAACCGTCGAAGTGGACCTTGGTGTCGACTGGCGCGCAGCGGAACCAGTCACACTGTCCATCGGCCCGGTCCTGAGTCTCGAGGACGCCGTAGGAAGCAAAATCGTAGCTGTCTACAGCAGGGCTGAAGTCCGCGACTACCTGGACCTGGACGCCATCAGGGAATCTAGACGATTCACCGACGGGCAATTGCTTGACCTCGCCGCTGACCGGGACCCCGGTTTCGACGTGGAGATGTTCGCCGGCCAGCTCGAACAAGTAAACCGCATCACAAGCACCCTCCGGGTAGAGGAATACGGCATCGGAGAGCAGGGCCTGGCACAGCTCAAATCCCGCCTCAGCGGATGGGCCGAGGAGCTGCGCACCAACCCACCGACACTCGGCCAGCACCCGATCCAGAAAGACCAGCAACAATCCGTCGGCCTGGATCCCAGGATGGAACGCGTCATGAAACTTGTGCACGCCTCCTACCCGGTTTCGGCGCGGGACGCGCTGAGGCCGCCAGCAGAAACGCCGGCCGCTGAAGCGTCAAAGCAGACCAAGGGGCGAGGCCAAGAACAGGGCAGGACGCTGTGACTGCGAACCTCATAGGGTACGCCCGCGTCAGCACCGCAGAGCAGAACCCCGAACTGCAGCACGACGCGTTGGAACGCGCCGGAGTGATCAAAGCCTTCACCGATTACGCATCCGGTTCCACCCAAGACCGGCCCGCCTGGCAGCAGTGCTTGGAGTTCCTACAACCAGGAAACGTACTGGTGGTGTGGAAGCTGGACCGCGTAGGACGTTCCACCGCCGACCTCGCCCGTATTGTGACTGAGCTTGGTGAGCGAGGCGTTCAGTTCAAGTCGCTGACCGAGAGCTTTATCGACACCACCACCGCCGATGGTCGACTCATCTTTCACATCTTTGCTGCTTTGTCCGAACACGAACGCAGCAGGATGCTGGAACGCACCAGAGCGGGCCTCGACGCGGCCCGTGCACGCGGCCGCGTCGGTGGCCGGCCTTCCACCATGACGGAGGCCAAGATCAAAGCGGCACGCACGATGCACGCGGAGAAAACACCCATCGTGGAAATCGCCCAAGCACTGGGTGTTGGACGCATGAGCGTCAGCCGGGTATTGGCGAAGGATCAGGCGTCGAGATCCGTTTAAGTCAGGCGGTTGCCCCTGCGCGGCTGAATCAGATGAACTGAATCCATGGGGAACAGACGTCGTGACGAGGCCTACGCCCTTGAGCTATGTGACCAGGTCATAGGGACTCTCAGTGTGAGAGAAGCCAAATTCGAGTGGCTCCTTGGCGATCCAGGAAAGAACGGACGTCGCCGGCAGTTACCTGTAGATGCCTACTGGCCGGATCAGGGGTTGGTCATTGAGTTCTGGGAGAGCCAGCACGAGACCCCGGCCCCGTTCTTCGATAAGCCCGATCAGCTCACGGTTAGCGGAGTCCCGAGGGGGCGTCCAGCGGGCTTTGTACGACCAAAGGCGTCTGGAGCTCATCCCTCAGCACGATTTGAGCCTTGTTGTCATTCGGAAGTCTGATTTGGAGTGCACTCAATCTGGCCGCCTGACACATGCCCGATTGAAGGATTTGGCCACGATCAGGCGGATGTTGGCGACGTTCGTGAGGGCCGAGGCCCAAGAATAGGCTTCGTCCGATGGGCGGATTTAGAACTGTCTGCCCGTCCTGATCTAATGACTACAGGTCAGGCCACTTTTGGTGTGGCTTATTTGTCGCGGGCTAGACGGTGCCAGTCGAATCACCAGGCCCGGACGCCAAGAATTACAACGCCGAAGGAAAACTGAAATGGATGACGTCCAGGACCTCGACCTGCTCACGGTAGAGCAGCTCATTGAGATCATCCGTGAAAAGACCGGAGCCGGCGTTAATCTGTCCTTTACGGGCAAGCAGCAGGCCCGACGTATAGCGAGGCTGGTCCGCCCTAGAGTGCAGCGCAAGGTGGCAGCGCTATCCAGGGGAACCAACGATGACCAGTCAGACAACCTGCTTCTCGAAGGTGACAACCTCCAAGCTCTTGCCTCGCTGTACCGCTGGCGCGGCAATGTGGACCTGATCCTGACTGATCCGCCGTACAACACGGGCAACGACTTTCGGTACAACGACAAATGGGATGAAAACCCCAACGATCCCGGCCTGGGGGAGTTCGTCGGCGGTGACGATCCAGCCCGCCATACCAAGTGGATGAAATTCATGTACCCGCGGCTGCAGATGATGCACTCAATGCTGCGCCAGGACGGTGTCCTGGCTATCTGCATCGACCACCGCGAACTGTTTCACCTGGGACAGATGCTTGATGAGATCTTCGGGGAAACCAACCGCTTGGCCATCCTCAACTGGCAGAAATCATATTCTCCGCGTAGTGATAACCAACATGTGAGCACGGCGACCGAGTACGTTCTGGTCTATGCGCGCGACGAGTCCAGGGCGAAGACCGGCTTGTTGCCCCGGACAGAGGCTATGGACGCCCGCTACAGGAACCCTGACGGGGACGAGAGAGTCTGGAAGGGCGAGAACTTCGCCGGACCCAAGGCCCTTACACACCAAGGCATGGTCTATGGAATCCAATCCCCCTTTACCGGTGAAATTTTCTACCCGCCAGCAGGCAAATGCTGGCGTGCCCCGCAGAGCGACGTCCTGAAATGGCTACAGGACTGGGGAGTGAAGTACCAAGCCAAAACAATCGATGACAGCAGCGTGCGAGCCCACATCATCGGAGTTGCCCCCGGCGAAGAACGCGCCGTGAAGGCGATCGTGCTGAAAACGCCCCTTGAGGAAGCGCAGCGCATCGTGGAAACCAAGCTGGCCGAAGGTAACTGGCCCAAAATCATTTTCGGACTCGACGGACGAGCACGGCCGCAGCAGAAGAAGTACCTCGAAGAGATCAAACAGGGCCGTGTGCCCATGACCTACTGGTCGGATGACGACCACGACTTCCCTGAGGCGCTTGGCTCAATTTCCTGGGATCACGAAGAATCCGGACACAGCCAAGCGGGTGTGAATGAACTAAGCGCCATCGTCGGAAAAGGCCACGGCTTTGAGACGGTCAAGCCGCTCCGACTCATTGAAAAGATCATCCAGCTGTGGTGCCCGCCCGATGGTCTCGTTCTCGATCCGTTTGCTGGATCGGGAACGACAGGACATGCCGTCCTGGCCTTGAACGAACGAACCGATGCAGAGCGCCGCTTCATCCTCATTGAGCAAGGCAGGCCGGAGCGGGGAGACTCCTACGCCAAGACACTCACGGCTGACAGACTGAGCCGTGCCGTGTCCGGACAATGGGCCAACGGAAAAGGAAAACCGCTCGGAGGTGGCTTCGCTTTCAAAAAGCTCACCACAACGGTTGATCTGAAGGCCGTTCTCCAGATGGAACGCGATGAAATGGTGGACACCGTCATCGCCTCCCATCATGACGCCGGCCGGCGCAGGGGAGGGTCGCTGGTAATCATCGATGACGAGGCGAACAAATACCTCGTAGCCCGCAACTCTGAGGGACACGGCTTTTACCTAGTCTGGGAAGGGGCAGACGGTGAGTATGACAGTCTGATCGGAGCCCACTAGGACGGCCCGAACGGTACCCACCAGCCGGACATGCCGAACCTAATGACGGCTTGAATGGTACCCACCTGTGAACGTTGATCCATCCAGTGTTGGATCGACGACGGGAGGGCCGGGATGGGGTCAAGAGTGGAGTTGTTCGCGCAGATTCGGAGGGATGCCCGGGTGGAGGGCGCGTCAATCCGGGAGCTTGCCCGCAGGCACCAGGTGGCGCGGAAAACCGTGCGTAAGGCGTTAAGTTCCCCGGTCCCGCCAGAGCGTAAAACTCCTGTACGGTCCTCGCCGCGGCTTGATCCTTATAAACCGACGATCGACGCCATGCTCGTCGAGGACACGACGGCGCCGAGGAAGCAGCGTCACACTGCCCGGAGGATTCTTGCCCGGCTCATCGAGGAGCATGGAGCGGACGAGTTGTCGTATTCGACGGTGCGTGACTACGTTCGGGTCCGCCGGGCGCAGATCGATGTGGAGGCCGGCCGCCGGGTTGAGGTATTTGTTCCTCAGGAGCACGCCCCGGGCGCGGAAGCGGAAGTGGACTTCGGTGAAGTCTGGATCGTGCTGGACGGGGTAAAGACGAAATGCCACATGTTCATCTTCCGGCTTTCTCACTCCGGCAAAGCCATCCACCGGATTTACCCCACCCAGGCCCAGGAAGCGTTTCTGGAAGGCCACGTCGAGGCGTTCAACGAGATCGGCGGCGTGCCGGTCAAACATATCCGCTATGACAACCTCACCAGTGCCGTCAGGGCCGTGGTGTTCGGTCAGGGGCGGAACCGCCTGGAGAATGACCGGTGGGTGTTGTTTCGCTCGTTCTATGGATTTGATGCCTTTTATTGCCAGCCAGGTCTTGCCGGCGCTCACGAGAAAGGCGGGGTCGAGGGCGAGGTGGGCTGGTTCCGCCGCAACCGGCTGACCCCGATGCCCGTGGCGAGGTCCCTTGATGAGCTCAACGACTGGATCCGGAGCCGGGAGGTTCAAGACGATCAGCGGCGGATTGATGGCAGGATCCGCACTATCGGCCAGGACTTCGCCGCCGAGCGCCCGTTCCTGGCACCGTTGCCGGCCGACGAGTTCGATCCCGGTCTGGTGTTGAACCCGAGAGTGGACCGGTCCTCAATGATCACCGTGCGGATGGTGAAGTACTCGGTGCCAGCACGGTTCATCGGTCGGCGGGTCCGGGTTTCATTGCGGGCATCCGAAGTTGTGGTGTTCGACGGCCGCGCGGTGGCGGCCCGGCACCAGCGGATTATTGCCAAGGGCGGGCAGTCGGTCCAGTTGGACCATTATCTGGAGGTCCTCAAGACCAAGCCCGGCGCTTTGCCTGGTTCCACTGCTTTGGCCAGGGCGCGGGAGTCGGGTGCTTTCACCAGCGCCCATGACGCCTTCTGGTCTGCCTCGCGCAGGGTCAACGGTGATGCCGCGGGGACCCGTGAACTGATTGACGTCCTGCTGCTGCACCGATCGATGGAAGCCGAAGACATCGAGGCAGGGATCACCGCAGCCCTTGGAGTAGGTGCCGTCAGTGCCGACGTCGTGGCGGTTGAAGGCCGCCGACATGCCTCCAGCATCCCTGCTGGTGGGTCCCGTCCTGACCGTCATCGCGGTGCTCATGCTGAAGCGAAAGTGCAACGAGTTGTCAGCCTGACCCAGCGCCGGCTGATGGACCCGGCGGCGGTCATCGCCGGGCTCCCTCCAGACAAGCGGCCGCTCCCGGCGATCAGCGCCTATGACGAGCTGCTGGCCAAACGCACCGAACACTCCGCAGGAACCGCGTCGAAGGAAAACATCTCATGAGCCCCACCGCACCGGCCACCACCATCACCCCAACCCTGCGACGGCGCCGCGGTCTGACTGAGCAGGCCGCGGTCGCGGCCGTGGACCAAGCATGCCGCCGATTGCGCCTGCCCACCATCCGGGCGGTTCTGGACGAAGCTCTGACCGTCGCGGGGAAGGAACAACTCTCTTACCAAGGCTTCCTGGCCGAGCTGCTGCTGGCCGAATGCGATGACCGGGACCGTCGCTCCTCAATCCGACGCGTCAAAGCCGCGAACTTTCCCCGGGATAAATGGCTCGGTGATTTCGATTTCGACGCGAACACGAACATCAACCCCGCTACCATCCATACCCTCGCTACCGGCGAATGGATTCGAAAAGGTGCACCGCTATGCCTGATCGGGGACTCCGGAACCGGCAAATCCCACCTGCTTATCGGGCTGGGCACCGCCGCGGCGGAGAAGGGATACCGGGTCAAATACACTTTGGCCACCCGGCTCGTGAACGAACTCGTCGAAGCCGCCGACGACAAAGTCCTCGCCAAGACCATCGCCAGATACGGCCGAGTGGACCTGCTCTGCATTGACGAGCTCGGCTATATGGAACTGGACCGGCGCGGCGCCGAACTCCTCTTCCAGGTCCTCACCGAACGCGAAGAGAAGAACTCCATCGCCATCGCTTCCAACGAGTCGTTCTCCGGCTGGACCAAGACATTCACCGACCCGCGCCTCTGCGCCGCGATCGTTGACCGGCTGACGTTCAACGGCACCATCATCGAAACCGGCACCGATTCCTACCGCCTCGCCCACAGCCTGACAAGGAACGCGCACTAAAAGGTAGCCGCGGCCGCCCGCCCCACGAACACATAGGTTGTCGTTGACCACTTCATGCCGCGCAACAGGACAGTTTGGAGACGTCAGTAGTGAAGGACTGGGCTGCTATCTTGATGCCTTCGGCCATGGTCAGATAGGGGCTCCAGAGATTCGCGACCTGATCAACGGTCATCCCGGCCTCCAGAATGTAAATCCCTGCGGCGGCGATGTCCCCGGCGTCCTTACCCACGACAGTGATCCCTACAATCCGACCCGTGTCCGCGTCGGCAACGATCTTGATGAAGCCGCGGGTATCACGGTTCACCAGCGCGCGAGGGATAAATTTGAGCGGCAGAACCCGGCACATGCACCGGATCCCTGCCTGGTTCGCTTCCTTGTCCGTCATCCCGACAGCGGCCAGGGCAGGGCTGGTAAACGTGACCCGGGGCAGGTGCCGGTAATCGACCTCACGCCCGGCACCCTCAAAGGCGTTCTCCACCATCAGGGCCCCGTGCGCGGCGGCGACATAAACGAACTCCGGGTGACCCGTCACATCACCCGCGGCCCAGATCCTCGGATTAGTACTGCGAAGGCTCCCGTCGACCAGGACTTCCCCGCGGTCCCCGGTTTCAACGCCGACCATGCAAAGGTTCAAATCCTCCGTGACCGGGCGCCGGCCTGTTGCCATGAGCAGGCGCGCGGCCCTGAATTCCTCGTTTCCTCCTGAGACGGAAGCATCCACGACCACGTCCCCCGACACCTCATCGGTCCGGACCGAGGACGCTGTCGCTCGACGGACGACCCGGATGCCCTCATCGGCGAAGACACCGGCGAGGGCATGCCCGGCTTCAGGCTCTTCGGCCGAGGCGAGCTTGGACCGGACCAGGATGGTCACCTCCGTGCCGAGCCGGGCGAAAAGCTGCGCCTGCTCCAGCGCCACATACCCGCCGCCCACCACCAGCATCGAAGCGGGAACGTCCTGCAGCTCCATCGCACTCGTGGACGTCAGATAATCCACCTCGTCCATTCCCGGCACTTCAGGGATCCAGGGGGTGGAGCCGGTCGCGACCAGGTAGTGTTCCGCGCTGACTGTCTCGGTGGTTCCGCCCGGGGCGGTGATGTTCAAAACCGGTGCGGCTGCGGTTCCGGCGAACACCGCCGTCCCCCGCTGCAGGTTCCATCCATAGCCCGCGGCGAGATCCACATACTTCTCTGACCGCATGGATTCGACCAGTGAGCGCTTCCCGGCGACCAGTTCGGGCATATCCACCGGCTCTGCGGAGGTGCTGATACCGGGGAACCGTCCGGAAGCATCGAGGGCGACATGGCGGGCTTCCGCGGCGGCCAGCAGGGCCTTGGACGGGATGCAGCCCGTGTTCACGCACGTGCCTCCCACAGTGCTGCGCTCCACCATCAACACCCGCTTGCCACGGCTGGTTGCCCGGATGGCCGCAGCGAAAGCAGCCCCGCCGGAACCGATAATGGCCAGGTCATAATCGAAAGATGCTGCCGACACGAGGGACTCCTGAAGATGGAAGGGAAGCAGCCGCCAGCACACCTGTTGCTCAACCGACCGCCATGTGCAGCCTTCAACCGAAGACCAGCTCTGCATCCCATTCTCAACCTTCCCCTACACTGGAATGTCAAGGAATCGCCGTCCTGGCCGCCTGCTAAGAAATGAGTTCATGATGCGTATCGGTGAGGCCGCGGCAGCGGCAGGGATGACAACCAAGACGCTGCGTTTCTACGAGGACAGCGGGCTTCTCCCGGCAGCGAAAAGATCCTCTAACGGCTACCGGGACTACCATGACGACTCCGTGGCCAGGCTCGAATTCATCCGCCGCGGACGGGCCGCAGGCCTCGCCCTGACCCAAATACGCGAAATTCTTAGCCTCCGTGACGCCGGAGAAGCCCCCTGCGCCCACGTCCAAGACCTTCTCTCCAACCAGCTGGCCGAACTGGACCACCAGATTTCTGAACTAATGGCGCTGCGATCCATCGTCGCCGGCCTTCACGCCACTGCCGCGTCCGGGACCGACGCAAGCTGCGATCCCGAACAAATCTGCAGCTACCTCTGACGCACTACTCCGCCAGACGCCAGCTTCCAACAACCGGGACCCCGGGTATCGTCCCAACCCGCGGCAGTGTTTTCACAGACCCAGAAACCACGCCAAGAACCCCTAGACACCCTCACAACATCATCCCCGGACGTCCGACGGGTGGGTACCGTTCGGGCCGTCCTAGTGGGCTCCGATCACGTTGACACAATCAGACGGAAACACAGATCTCACCGAAGACGTCTACGAGGCCTGTGTCGCGGAAGGAAAGAAAGCGAAACTGGAGCCCGTCTATAACGTCTACGCCCGCTACAACCTCTTCGGAACCGAGGACGTGCGTTTCTACCGAATACCCGATCAGATACTGATCGACTTCGGTCTCGACATGCGCACCGAGTCCTACACGGATCAGGGGAACCAATGATCTCGCTCTTCAAATTCCAGCGTGAGGCTTCATCGCAAATAGCTGACCGCTTTATGGAGTACCAAGGCAACGAAGTCCTCAAAGGTACGAAGAACAACCCGCAATCGGTACCCTTCTTCCAGTCATTGGCCGCCCTGACGGGCGCCGGCAAGACAGTGATCCTGGCCGACGCCGTCGCCCAGATATGTGCTGCGCTCAAGACGCCGCCCATCATCCTTTGGCTTTCCAAGGGCAGAGTCGTTGTGGAGCAGAGCTACGCCAACCTCGCACCAGGTGGAAAATACAACCACCTACTCGGAGCAGCTTCCGTTAACCTTCTCAGCGAGTTTGATCCCGCCGACGTCGAGCTGGCTCCAACTCCGTCAGTGTTCTTCGCGACGGTCGGCACTTTCAACCAGAGGGACATGGAAGACGGCAGCCTGAATATCTTCAAGGCTGATATCGACAACACAGGCACCTCCACCTGGGCGGCACTGTCGAACCGGCTCGATTCAGCGGGGAACCGCAGGCCGCTCATCGTTGTTTATGACGAGGCTCAGAACCTTTCAGAGCAGCAAACGGACCTGCTTCTCCGTCAGCAGCCCGACGCCTTTCTGCTGGCCAGCGCAACCATGCGCCTGCCACAACTGATGGTCAATGAAATAGATCATCTAAAGCGGGCCGGAAGAACCGACGAGTGGCTGGTTACCTCCGTCAAGTCCTCAGCGGTCGTTTCACATGGTCTGGTCAAGAGCACACTGGCAATGGCCGGCTACAAGAGCCCGATGGAAGAGACCATCTCTGCGATGCTCTCGGACATGGCAGAGGCTGAAGCGGACGCCGCCGAATACGGCGTGGATGTACGGCCGAAAGCCATCTACGTGTGTAAGACCAACGTGGCAGCTGACGATGCATTCCGAAAAGATGATCCGCATCAGCCATTTGGTCAGCGGCAGGCGCCGCCGATCCTCATCTGGCGATACCTCACCGAACAATGCGGCATTGACGCGAGTGAAATAGCCGTCTATGCAAATCTCGATACCCACAAGAACTATCCGCTTCCTGCCGATTTTGTTCTCTTCGGCGGCGGCGAAAAGGACTACGCAAACTTCAGCGCTGGCGAATACCGCCATGTCATCTTCAACCTCACTCTGCAGGAGGGGTGGGACGATCCGAGCGTTTACTTCGCCTACGTGGACAAGTCCATGGAGTCGAACATTCAAATCACCCAGATCATAGGACGCGTCCTCAGACAACCTGGGGCCACCCACTTCGCTCCCGAACGCCTCAACACCGCCCATTTTTACGTTCGCGTTGACCGAAATGACGTGTTCAGCGAAGTGCTCAGCGAAGTGAAGAACCGGCTAGGCAACGATGCCCCGGACATCAGGATTATCGCCTCAACACCCTCGACCGGGCGGGCCAGGGAACTGAAGCCCCGAGTAAAGATGGAAGTCCCCAGAACCGCCCTCGATTCCAGGGACGCTGTCAGGCCAGTTGAGGACTTGCTGAACGGAATGCTCGACTATTCCGACTCGACTAAAAACACGGCAGGTTCAGGAAGCCGGAAGATAGTGCGGCAGGTGGTCGGTAAGACCGAGCAGATTGATCAAGAGTGGGAGGACTACGAAGAGGCGAACAGAGTCTCCGCCCGGTGGATCTTCCACCGTGAAATCCTCAGGCTGTTTCCTCGTGCCCTGGACGTGGCCAGCACGGCCGATGAACGCTTTGATGTCCATGTTGGAATCGGCAGCAAGGCTTTTGAACAGATCAAAGACCTCGCGCGGAAAGTGGTCCACTCCTACATCGAAAACGTGAGCCTGGTACAGCGAAAATCCAATCCTTTTGTCGTTGGGCCAGCTCTAGTGAAAGACGGCGATCTCCATCGTTTCGTCAACTCTGTCCACGAGGGTTACGAGGACTTGAACCCCAGCCTCGAACTCAAGTTCGCCCAGGCTCTCGACGCTACCGGCATGCGGTGGTTCCGCAATCCGCCGCGAACAGGTTACGGCATTCCCCTTGTATCGGTGGGCGATACAACCAACTTCTATCCTGACTTCGTTGTCTGGACGGATTCCAGCGTTGTCTGCATTGATACGAAAGCGCCACACATACTCCAGGGAGAAGCCGGACGGAAGCTTTTGTCCGTTTCTCCTCGCAGCGACGGTTCGGTCGCTTTGGAGATCCGCTTCGTGACCCCCGGTGAATACACGCCGCAGTTCGAGAAACTAAACAACGATGGATGCACTGTGTGGGGACTGAAGCCCAACGGTACGATGCGCGCCCAGCACTTTCCGACTTTTGAGCAGACAGTTGAATATCTGGTGGGTGCAGCCAAGCCGGTGGAGGCACACTAGCGTTACGTCTCCTGGGTTTCGGCTGCTGTGCCCTCTGCCCGAAACTCTCGGAGCGTGGCGGCCGGACCACGCACTGCCACGGGGTCTTCCTCCCAGCGCTTCCCGTTTCGTGAACAGGCGTGCAGGCTGATTAGGTCTGATCCTTCAGCCGCCTGAGCAAGTTCGGCCCATGCCTGCTGAAGGTCGGCAAGCTGCTCGGGCGTCAGCGGTTCCTGCAACTGCGGCGTATCGAGCACGGCGAAGGAGTCACTTGTGCCGGCAGCTGCCGGGCGCTTACCGAAGAAGTCTCGTAGGCCCAATGGGCTGCCCCTTTCTATGACCGAAATCCGTTCAAGCCCCTCGACCACAGGGGCACGGCAAAAGCAATTTCCTTCGGGCTTTTCCCGCACACAGGTGGACGACGGGACCCACCTGACCGCCTGCACACAACCACCACGTCACCACCGGGGGAACAGTCACCCAGGGCGAGCGGTGGCCGTGCACAGCCTCTGTTCGTAGGTCCCACCGAAAGGCACGGCAGGCGGCGAGCCTTCACGAGGATTGAGCGGTCTTGGAACCGGGCTGGTTCCGTCGTTACAGACCTAAACCCTCATCGTCCTTTTCCTGTCCATTGAGTCTGAGAAGGGCTTCCCTATGCTCCGGATTCATAACAACCTTGCTCACTGTCTCGGTGCGACTCTTTGCAGGCTTGTAGATGAGTTCGCGCTGCAGTTCTTCACCTGGCAGTCTGCGCAGGCAGGTTGCGTAGCTGGCGATGGCTTCTTCGAAGTTCAGTAACCGGAGGCCACCGTAGACGGCCGCTTCCCCTCTATCGTCGACAGTGTCATCTGCATCGCACAAAAGAGGTTCGCAGCTGCTCCCGTTCATTGTCAGGATCGCGATTCCCCACGGGTGCGTTGGAGCCGCTACCGTGACCCCGGCAGCGCTAAAGGAGTCCTGGAGTAGGTTGCCAGTTACTGTCCGCCAGGACTCCAGAAAGGGAGGCAGCAGTCTGTCGATGAGTTCATTGTCTTTGCCGAAGTAGGCCCTTTCTAGCTCGAACGCGAGGGCGTCCCATTCCTCCACACTACGGACCAATAGGTGGGCAGGGCGGATGCTGAAAAGTGTTGCATTGAACGTCATGCGTAAGTCCCCAAACTTCCTGTCGTTTCTGGTGTGGGCTGGGTGGTGGGTTTTGGGTGAGCGCGGGTAGTACCCCTACGTGAACCCCCTGCCGCTTTAGAGGGCTCCCAGCACGCTGGTTCTTGTGCCAGCTGGACTGTGCCCCGCGCTGCCGGTGTGTGTTGTCCCAGCTGAAAGAACCCTGCCCCGTGTGGTTGGTCTGCCGGAAGCGTTCCGCCTTGGACCATGGGAAACCAACCCGAACGCCGGCCCCTTCGTTCCCAGGCTGTGCACGGCCACCGCTCGTCCTGGGTGACTGTTCCCCCGGG
>NZ_CP053552.1:0-25671 GCF_015040335.1 Paenarthrobacter sp. YJN-D
AGCGTCACCAACCTCATGAGACGCAACACTTAGATCAAACGCATTCACGGAGTTCAGATACGGCGCGCCTGCCAGTAGACCGAGTGCGAAATCTGGCCGCGAATTCGATCGCCCGCTTCCAGTCATCTCCGGTCACCAGATTGCCGACGGACTCGGCCAGCTTCTGCTGCAGCGCGTCGAGCTTCTCCTCGCTTGAAGCGACGCCTCGGGGCTGAGGTCTCATCGGAGAACTCCTGTCTCTCAGACGACAGGTGTGTCCCCGACACCACGGGTTCGCGGAGCGACCCGGTGCGGGATGGACTCGTGAGCGTGCCGGTGCGGGATCGGCTTCTGGTCACGCTCCGCGCAACGATCCCTGAGACGACGAACTTCTCGCGGCGGAATGCGAACGTTCGGTGGACGGACCTCAGCGCAAGGCGCAGCCGGCTTCGACGCCCAACCGGCGGATGACGGCGGCGGCCGGGCAGAACCCTGTGACGCTGGCTTGAAGCAGGTTGAGGCCGACAAACGCGGTGAGCAGCAACCACCAGGTGGAGACGAAGACAGCGAGCGCGACGCTTGCAACGGTCATGGTTCCGGCGAGGCCGAGGACGGCGCGGTCGAGGTTCATCAGGGGTCCTGTCAGTGGAGTTTGCGGGCGGAGGTGGTGGGGGCGCGCCGGGGGGGAGTGCGCGCTCCCACCAGTTCAGGGGGTCAGCGGCCGAAGAGCTTCGAGAGGAAGCCGCCGCCGGAACCGGCGGCTGCTTTCTCGGCCGGTGTGTGCTGGCCGTCGCACCAGTCCTTGGCGGGGACGCCTGCCTTGACCTGGCTGACGTGCTGGCCGCAGCCGGCCCAGGTGGTCTTGCCGCAGGTCTTGCATCGAGTTGGTCGGCACATGAGGTGCTCCGTTCTGAGGGTGTGTGTGCGGGATGTGAGGAGTCGATAGAGGCTCAGCCGTGCGAGAACGTGATTTTCGGCAGCACCCGGGTGAGCCAGCGGGGGGTCCACCAGGCGGCCTTCCTAGTGAGGCGGAGCATCACGGGCAGCAGGACGAGGCGGACGAGGAACGCGTCGAGGAGCACGGCAACGCCGAGGACGATGCCCATCTCCTTCGGTGGCAGCGGGCCGGAGAGCGCGAAGGTGAAGAACACGGCGACCATGACGGCGCCGGCGGCGAAGATGACGCGCCCGGAGTGGGCGAGCGAGCCGACCATGGCTTCCTTGGGGTCGCCGGACTTCTCGTAGTGCTCCTTGGCGGAGGCGAGGAGGAAGACGGTGTAGTCCATCGCGATGGCGAAGATCATCGCGAAGAAGAACACCGGCGCCCATGCGTCGAGGAACCCTTGGGACTCGAACCCGAGGAAGTCGGCGCCGATGCCTTCTTGGAACACGAGGCGGGCGACGCCGAACGCTGCAGCGGTCGACAGCAGGCTGGCGAGCGTGCCGAGCAGCGAGATGAGCGGCGCCTGCAGGGCGATGAGGAGCAGCAGGAACCCGAGGGCGAGGACGACGCCGATGACGAGCGGGGTGGAGTCGTCGAGCTGGGTCTTGAGGTCGAGGTTCTCGACCGCGGCGCCACCCACGAGGGCGGAGCCGGGGCAAGCAGCAGCAGAGGTGCCATGACCATGGCGAGAATCAGGACTCGCGCTATGCACGATCGCATGGCGGGCGCTCGAGATTCTGGCTGGAGGCGACACGCCACGAACCGCTCGGGTCCGCCTCAAAGTTGTAGTTGGAGACCAGGTAGCGAATCCACCCGGTGTCGGGTCGTTCATCGCTGACAACCGACGTGCCATTGCTGTCGAGGATGTCGACGCCCCCGACGTCGTAGCAAACGTCGACCTGGACCGTGGGTACCCGACCGCCTTCGGGATCAGAGTTGTCCAGTACGACTCCCTCAACCGTGAGCTCGGCGATCTTCGTGTCGCCGGTCTGGTGCTGGCCTTGTTCGCGCTCTCGGGCGAACAAGGTCCGTTGAGCGGAGAGCTCCCCGCCGATGGCGACGCTGCGGAGCTTGGTGAGCTTCACCGCCGGGTCCGTGCGGAGCTCGTCGCGAACGGCATAGAAGGACCGCACCAGTGCCGACGCGTCGGCAGCGGCTGCCTCGCTGGTGGTCGTAGGCGTCGTCGCCGAGGTCGCCGGCGGTGAGACAGGGTCGGCTGTGCTCGGCGGGTCACTTGCGGGTGGGGCCGGCTCGTCGTCGGCGCAGGCAGTCACTGCGGCCAGCAGGAGTGCTGCAGTCGCGAGTGCGTGGGCTCCCCGTGAGATCGTCATCGCCGAGTTCCTGACTTCCCTCGCGAGGGCGCCCCGAGAAGGAACTGGCGGAGAACTTTGTGACTTCCGGATTGAACTCCGTCAGGACCAATTGACGCACTGACTACTCGTCCCACGCAACTGTCTCCCATGATTTTCTTCCTCGCTCCTGACTGATCTGCTCGCTGCCCTCCAGGTGCGATCGCCGGTCCACGTCCGCCCGTCCTCGCCCTGCACGTCGTCCTTCTCGACATACACCGTTTGCAGAACGAGGTGGGCTCTGTGGGCCTGCGGCCTGTGGACAAACGGCCGGTCGGCTGTCCTGTGGAACAGATTCCGCACCTGCACGCCGAGGAGGTGAGCGTGGGTGACGGTCTCGATGCGCGTGATGTCGTCGGGCAGGGGCTATGACTACCTGCTCAAGAGCGTGGTCCGCGGGGATGGCGACATGGGCGGAACGACCGCGCTCACGAGGTACTACACCCAGGAGGGCACGCCACCCGGCCGATGGATCGGCTCGGGGCTCCACGCACTCGGCAACGGTGCGATCAAACGAGGGGATGAGGTGATGCCAGAGCAGCTCGCACTGCTGCTCGGCACAGGTCGGGATCCGGTGACCGGCGAACCGCTGGGGCGGGCGTTTCCGGAATACGACGGGGTGAGGGCTCGGGTCGCGGCTCGGGTATCCAAGTTGCCTGGCGACCTCAGCGACGAACAGCGGCTCGAGGCGGCGGCCTCGATCGCGCACGAGGAGGTGGAGACCGGCACTCGACGTGCCGTCGCGGGCTTCGACTTCACATTCAGCGTTCCCAAGTCGGTCTCAGTACTCTGGGGCGTCGCGGACACGGGAACCCAGGCATGTATCCGCGAGGCTCACCACCAGGCGCTCGGCGAAACGGTCGCCTTCCTGGAGCGCGAGGTCGCCACGACCCGTCGCGGTGTCGATGCTGGCGACGGCGCCGTGGCGCAAGCTGACATCGTCGGGATCGTCGCAACGGCGTACGACCATTGGGACTCCCGGCTCGGTGACCCGCAGCTCCACACGCACGTCGTCATCTCCAACAAGGTCAAGACCGCGGAGGACGGGCGCTGGCGCAGCCTGGACGGACGACCGCTCCATGCAGCTGTCGTCGCCATGTCTGCGCACTACAACGCGGTACTCGCTGACCGCATGACCCGCACCTTCGGTATCGAGTGGGAGCAGCGCGACAGAGGCAACAACCACAACACGGCGTGGGAGCTGGAGCCCGTCCCGGAATCGCTCATCCGGGAGTTTTCCAGTCGCTCCCGAATGATCGATCAAGAGACCAACCGCCTGATCGAGGAGTACGTCGCCCGCCACGGGCGCCGCCCCTCCACGACACGGATCATCGAGCTGCGAGCGAAAGCGACGCTAACCACGCGCCCTGAGAAGGTCATCCGGTCGCTCTTCGACCTCACAACCGAATGGCGGGAACGGGTCCAGACGATCCTCGGGGCGGAGGCCGTCGATTGGGCACGCAGAAGCACAGCGGGTCCGGTCGCCCGCCCCACCCTTCGGGCCGACGACATCTCGCTCCATGTCGTCGCCCAGGTAGGGGTCTCGGTTGTCGGAGCAGTGAGTGAGAAGCGTTCGACGTGGCGGCACTGGAATCTCTGGGCCGAGGCATCGCGGCAGACGATGGGGTGGCGCTTCGCGAGTGTGAAGGACCGCGAGGCCGTGGTCGGCTTGGTCGTCGATGCTGCGAAACAGGAGTCGCTGTCTCTGACTCCGCCCGAGCTGGCCACCAGCCCCGAGGTCTTCCGGCGAGAGGACGGCAGCACGGTGTTTCGGCCACGGCACTCGGTGGTCTTTACGTCTGAGGAGTTGCTCGCCGCCGAGGACCGGTTGCTGGCCCACTCGACCGACCTCACCGCCCCGTCGGTCGGCCTGCATGTCGTCGAGCGCGTGGGACGCAAGCAACACCTGTTGAGCGCTGAGCAGGTCGACACGCTAGCGCGGATTGCTGTGTCCGGGCGGCAGATCGATTGTCTCGTCGGTCCTGCCGGTGCAGGCAAGACCACCGCCATGCACGCCCTGAAGACAGCTTGGACGACGGTGCACGGAAAGGACAGCGTTGTCGGCCTCGCACCTAGCGCTATCGCGGCTCAAGTGCTCGCCGAAGACCTCGGCATCCGGTGCGAGAACACCGCCAAGTGGCTCCACGACTACGACCGCGGACGGGCGCAGGTCCGGAAGGGGCACCTCGTGATCATCGACGAAGCCACGCTGGCCGGCACCTTGGCTCTCGACCGACTGGTCGCCCTCACAGCCGAAGCCGGCGCGAAGGTGCTGTTGGTTGGGGACTGGGCGCAACTCCAGTCAGTCGAGGCAGGAGGCGCGTTCACACTCCTGGCCTCCGCCCGCCCCGACACCCCCGAGCTCACCGAGGTCCACCGCTTCACCAACGAGTGGGAAAAAGCCGCCTCGCTCGACCTGCGCTTGGGCCGCACCGAGGTCATCGGCACGTACGTCCAACACGACCGGGTCCGCGAGGGCACAACCGACGCGATGATGGACGCCGCCTACCTCGCCTGGAGCGATGACATACGGGCCGGTCGCACCGCGATCCTCGTGGCAGATGCGACCGAGACGGTGAAGGACCTCAACACACGAGCCCGCGCCGACCGCATCGCCGGGGGCGATCCAGCAGGAAGCACCGAGGCCAATCTTGGTGACGGTACGCGTGCGTCAATGGGTGATCTTGTCATCACCCGCAGCAACGACCGTCGTCTCTCGACCGTGTATGGCGGATGGGTCCACAACGGAGACCGCTGGCGCGTCACAAATGTGGGCGGTGACGGCTCGATGACCGTTCTGCGTCTCGGCGCGGTCTCGGGCTCAACCGTGACCCTGCCAGCGGCGTACGTCGCCAAGCACGTCGACCTAGGGTACGCCGTGACGGCCCACCGCGCCCAGGGCCTCACCGTCGACACCTCGCACGTCGTCGTCTCATGCACGGCCACCCGCGAGAGCCTGTACGTCTCCATGACACGGGGCAGGGAGGCGAACATCGCGTACGTCGCTCTGGACAAGCCCGATGAGGGCCACGCCCCGCCAGAGCCTGAGGAGGTCAACGCACGCACCGTGTTGTACGGCGTGCTCAAACACTCCGGGGCGGAACCGTCCGCCCACCGGATGATCGTTGAGGAGCAGGAACAGTGGTCATCCATCGCGCAACTCGCGGCGGAGTACGAGACCATCGCTGCCGTTGCCCAGCGGGACCGCTGGATCAGCCTGGTAAAGGCCTGCGGGTTGACCGACGAGCAGATCGACTCGGTGACCGGATCCGACTCGTTCGGTCCGCTCACTGCCGAGCTGCGACGTGCCGAAGCGAATGGACACGACGTCGACCGACTCCTGCCGGCGCTCGTCGCACGCCGATCGCTCGAAGATGCTGACGACGCGGGAGCCGTGCTGATCAGCCGACTCAAGAAGGCAGCGCGGCCCAAACGTGGGAGGCGTCGCGCAGAACCTAGCCACATCGCCGGGTTGATCCCCGTGGCCGAGGGCCCGATGTGTCCCGAGATGATGACCGCACTCACCGAGCGACAGTCACTTATGGAGTCGCGGGCGAAGGCATTGACCGCCAACGCGGTAGAGGCCAAGGAGCCCTGGCTCAAACGCCTGGGCACGCCACCTACAACGGACGCAGCCCGTAGCCGCTGGCTCAACGAGGTCAGCGCTGTGGCTGCCTTCCGCGACCGATACCGAGTGGACGGGCGACGCGCTCTCGGAGCGCCGCGAACCGCCGCGCAGAAACTCGACGCCGTCCGGGCACGAAAGGCGATACGCCGAGCTCGGGCAATAGCCGATCAGAAGGATGCACTTTCTAACGAGGGCAGAAGAAGCATGGACCTGTACCGACAACCCATCGTCTGAGCGGCGTCTCTACGACCCCCGTCGGGGACTTCTCCACAGCGCAAGGCACGCGACAGCCGCGTGGTCGAACTTGCGGCGTATGAAGGGATGAACGCTCTCAAAGGGGGTCCTTATGTTCAGCCTGCGCTGGAACCTGAGCGCCGAGCTCTGCGGCTACCTACGTTTCTACATGCCTACCAACCGCGCGGTGGACCGGATGCGCGGCCCGCTGGGGCTCGAGTGGGCGATGCCGGTCTGCCTGATCGCGACGCTGTCCTACCTGTTGGCGCTGAGTATCTGCGCCACCCTCGTCGAAAGGGGTGGCCCGGCCTACCTGCTGGTAATGCTGTGCGCCTGGAACGGAATCAAGTTTGCCACCGCGGGTGTCTTGATTCCCGTTCGGTGGTTGACCCTGAAATTAAGCAGTTTCTCGGTATCGGCCCGGCGGGGGTGCCTGATGGACAGGTTGACCGAGCTGCGGACGGCCATCGCCCACAACGCGGTGGCTGGGGGCAGCGCATACGGCCGGGCAGCGGCAGAGGTGGTCGCTCTCAGCCTGGAGGGGCAGCCGGATGAGGAGGTCGCCGTAGTGGTCTCCCGGACCACCGAGTGGCTGATCAGCACCAAGCCCTCGATTACCAGCATGCGCACGGTCGCCTTCGCTGCGCTCGAGGCTAGCCTTTCGTCGGAGGACCCCCGCGGGGCAGTCCTGGCTCGGATGCGTACCTTCATCGCAGACTCCGAGCGAGCCATAGCCTCGATCGCGGACCACGCCGCCTCGATGATTAAGCCTGGCGACAAGGTGTTGTACGACTCCTACAGCGGATCCCTCGTGCAGTTGTTTCTCCGAGCGGTGGAGACCACGCCCGGTCTGACGGTGATGCTGACTGAGTCGCGTCCTTACAGGAGTCACAACTGTCGGATAGGCCGAGCAGGTGGCCCCTGCTCGGTAACCCACGAACATGTGTGAGTAAGGCCCCGGCCCGCAACCACTCAGCGAGTCTGAGCGGTCACCCCATACGGTCTAGACCGCGATGAGAAAGCAGAAATGTTTCGATTTGACAAGGCGGACTGAGGGACCGGGTGCAACAGTGTTCGCGACGTGCAGGTCAGGCCGTCCGACCCAGCGGGAGACCAGTGCCACGCGGTGTGACTCGACCGACGAGGAGCGGCGCCGGGGAGCCTGCAGAGAGTGCACCGTGCACTGTGGTGGTGGAGATCATGTGCGTTGAAACCACAGACGAGGAAGCTGCGGAGACCTAGCGTAGAGCCATCGACGGACGATCGTCAGTTGAGTCGTAACGCCACCCAAGGGGAAGTCATGTCAGATCAGTTGTGGTCAAAGAGTGCTACCGAGCTTGCCGGATTGGTTCGCTCCAAAGTCGTCTCAGCGACCGAGGTCGTAGAAGCACATCTTCAGCGGATCGAGGACGTGAATCCGGAGCTCAACGCCATTGCCGTCGTGCTGGCGGATGATGCCCGGCAGTCTGCCCGCATCGCTGATGAGAAGACTCGAACGGAGCCAGACCAGCTGGGCAGACTTCATGGCGTCCCGATCACCCTCAAGGTGAATATTGACCTCGTCGGTTCGGCGACCTCGGACGCCGTACCCGCTTTCAAAGACTTCTACCCGCCTATGAACACGCCTCTAGTGGATCGACTCTTGGGGGAAGGCGCCATAGTTGTCGGTCGAACGAACATGTCGGACATGGGCATGCGCATGACGACCGACAGCACGCTGCATGGACTCACGAGAAACCCATGGCATCCGGGGCGCACGGCTGGCGGATCGTCAGGCGGCGAGGGCGCCGCCCTCGCATCTGGCATGTCGGCGCTGGGAGTCGGGAATGATCTCGTTGGTTCTCTGCGGAATCCTGCGCATTGCTGCGGCATCTCGACTCTGAAGCCCACCCCCGGCCGTATTCCGTGGGCGGACTCAATCCTGCCGCCTGACGGCCCGCTCTCCTTCCAAATGATGTTGGTGCACGGCCCCATGGCGCGTCAGGTGGCGGACGTTCGGCTGGGCATGGAGATCATGAGCGGTGCTCACCCACGCGACCCCTACTCGGTTGACGTTCCGCTGTACCGCGCCGATTCCAACCAGCCGTTCAAAGTCGCCGTCATGGCGGCGCCTCCTGGAGCACCAACAGACCCAGAGGTGTCCTCTGTGGTTCGCAAGGCAGGGGAGGCGGTGGCCGCGGCTGGCTACGAAGTCGACGAGATCGATGCTCCCGAGTATTTAGAGACGAGGCAGATTTGGCTCGACTTCCTGATGACCGAAGTCAATGTTCTTCAGGATCACATAACCGAAGCGATGGGCCCTGCGGGACGCCAGTTCCTGCGCGGCTTCCTCGACCACGCGGGCCCGCTTGACCTTCCCGGGTACATCGACCTGTTTGTGCGGCGTCGTCGGATGAGCAGGGTCTGGAACGACTTTTTCCAAGAGTACCCGGTGATTATCGCGCCCACGTGGCTTGATGTCGCGTTCGAGCACGACTGGGACTTGAAGTCGGTTGCGGACACTGTGGATAACTGTGGGCCGGTCGTGCCTGCCAACGTTCTAGGTCTTCCGGCGGCTGTGACCTTCGGGGGCCTCGCAAAGGGTATGCCTGTTGGTGTCCAATGCATCGCTGCGGCCTTCCACGACGATCAAGCGATGCAAGTCGCTGAGGTCATCGAGGCCGCTGTGGGAGCAACCCGCCCCGTCTCGCCGTTCATCAACGCTGGTTAGACCGACGATCGGCTCCGCCGCAGCCGTCACGCGATGCCCGAGCTTGCCATGTCTTTCCGCAAGCGGCTCGGGCCGCCTGTACTCGGTAAGGCCATTAGAAGTCTACGGATTGCGTGTGGGAGACCGCCGCTCTGGGATGAGTGTGTGGTGTGCCCACGATCGCGCGTGTAGCGGGCCACGGGAGATCCATCTGACTCGCACGGCGGACATTTCGGGCCTCAGGCCACTTGGTTGTTAAGAAAGGACGGCCCGTGACATTCGTCATCACCGGCGGTTGCTGCAACGACAGTTCCTGCATCCCCGTCTGCCCGGTGCAGTGCATCCGTCCAAGACCCGGAGACCCGGACTTCACGACGGCCGAGCAGCTCTACATCGACCCGGCGACGTGTATCGATTGCGGCGCTTGCATGGACGAGTGCCCCGTCGACGCGATCCACGGGGAGTGGGACCTGCCCAACCAGCTGGGTGATCACCTAGCCATCAACGCCGAGTACTTCGCTGACAATCCGATCGAGGCCTCGCCGCCGCCAGACCGACACCGGCGGGCGCTGCCGGCGGGATCGGAGGTGCGAGTCGCCGTGGTCGGCACAGGACCAGCCGGGTCCTACGCGGCGGCTGAGCTTTGCGAGATCGAAGGAGTTCAGGTCTCGGTCTTCGACCGCCTGCCCACACCGTTCGGCCTGGTCCGCGCCGGTGTGGCACCGGACCACGACAGCACGAAGCTGATTACCCAGCGCTTCGCCTCGGTGTTCCGCCGCGCCAATGTTCACTGTTATCTCAACGTCGAGATTGGCAAGGACCTCACGGTCGAGGAGCTGCTCGACTCGCACCACGCCGTCATCTGGGCAGCGGGCGCCTCGGACGACCGCAGGCTCGGGGTCGAGGGGGAGGACCTCGACGGCTGCGTGCCTGCACGCGAGTTCGTCGCTTGGTACAACGGTCATCCGGACCATGCTCAAGAGCAGTTCGACTTCAACGGCGAGACAGCCGTCGTCATCGGCAACGGCAACGTCGCGCTGGACGTTGCGCGTGTTCTCACCCTGCCGAGCACCGCGCTGGCCAGGACCGATATCGCTGATCACGCTTTGCGTGCGTTGGGCGGCAGCAACGTCGGCCGGGTCGTGGTCGCCGGTCGTCGGGGGCCTCAGCACGCGGCCTACACGGCAGGGGAGCTGGCAGCCCTGGTCCGAACCCCCGGGATCGACGTCGCCGCGGTGCCGGTCGAGCTGAGCTCCGTTGCCTTGCGCACCGACCGAGCTTCCTCGATCCTCGCGAATCTTCCAGAGGCGATGGCGCAGCCGAAGGGGATCCACCTCCGCTTCGGCCTCACTCCCACCGCGATCCGCGGCCAGGACCGGGTTGAGGGGGTCGAGTTCGTGGACGCCGAGGGTCGCACCGAGTTCGTGAGCGCCGCCCTGGTGATCAAGGCCATCGGGTACCGCGGACGTCCGGTGCCAGGGCTGCCCTTCGACGCCACGAGCGGCACGATCTCGAACGTAGCCGGCCGCGTGGTCGACCCCGCTACTGGCGAGACCCGGCTCGGTCTCTATTGCTCCGGATGGATCAAGCGCGGTGCCACGGGTGTGATCGGGACGAACAAGCACGACTCGGCGGAGACGGTCGAGGCCTTGCTGCACGACTACGAGGCTGGGCGGTTGGAGACGCCGTCGATGAGTCGGGAGGATTGGGATTCTGCACTGCGCACAAGGGTCTCAGACATCGTCGACGAGAAGTCGTGGCATCGCATCGACCAGGCTGAGCGCGCAGCTGGCAAGGACGAGGGCCGGCCACGCCGCAAGATCGTCTCGGTGGATGACCTGCTCAACGCCTCGCGTGCCTGATCACTGTTCCGCGGACGTCCGGCGTGTGTGCGGCGTGAGCGTGGTGCCTTGAGCAGTGCCTACCACTCGCCAGGCGGCCTCCCGCGCAGAGTCAGCCAGCGCCGTGTAGTGCACGCCATGCGAACGCGGGCCGACAGCGGAGGCGACAGCCAGAACGGTCACCGAGGTGACCCGGCCGTCGGGAACGCCCAGATCGAGACGGTCGTACCCCGGAAAGCACCCCTGGGTGCCGCTGACCTTGGTCGCGAGGTCGCGGCGGACTTGGTCGAAGGCGCGCAGGATCGCGGCCGGGTTGATGGAGTCGGACGGTCCAGTATCCTCGCTCAGGACAATGCGACGCCAAACCGCGGTCTCCCTCATCGGTGCGACGAGGTCGTCATGGCGGTTGGGCATGGTGCTCCGTCGTCGGAGGAGGTCGGGAAAGTGGTCGCTCACGGGTAGTCCTCGCAGTCGGTGGGCCTCTGCGACCCGCTGAACCGCCAGGCATGTCGCCGCCGTACGAAGCGACACGCCACGTGAGGTCGCCTCGGCGAGCACGTCTTGCCAAGGCGGTGTGCAACCTCTCGGCGAGACGCGACTCGACCGCCGCTGGCACCAGCAGGTCCACCTCGAGCGCCAGCAGGCCAACGTTGGTCAGGGCGTCCGATCCGGGAAAACACTCGACGCTGCCCGTCCGGTCGACGTGCGCCTCGAGCGACGTGATGTCGAGGCCATCGGCGCAGAAAGCGGCGCCGAACTGGTCGCTGACCGCACGTACGCAGGCACCGGCCTCTCGGAGGAGGCGGGCCGCGCCACGGCCGACATTGCCAAAACCCTGTACCGCCGCGGACGCGCCGCCGTGGTCGAACCCCACGTGGTCCAAGGCCATCAGGGCCACGTTGACGACGCCGCGGGCCGTCGCGTTCGCCCGGCCGTGGGACCCGCCCAGCGCGACCGGCTTTCCGGTGGCGGCGCCGAGGACCGTATGGCCGCTGGCGACGGCGAAGGTGTCCATCATCCAGGCCATCGTCTGCTCGTTGGTCCCGATGTCGGGCGCCGGTATGTCCTTGTTGGGTCCGAGCAGCGGCATCAGCTCGGCCGTGTAGCGACGGGTGATCCGCTCGAGCTCAGGGGAGGAGTAGAGGCGCGGATCTACTCGTACCCCGCCCTTGGCTCCGCCATAGGGCACCTCGAGCAGGGCGCATTTCCATGTCATCAACATGGCGAGCGCCCGCACCTCGTCAAGGTCGACGTGGGGGCTGTAGCGCAGACCGCCCTTCGCAGGCCCGCGCGAGAGGTTGTGCTGCACCCGGTGACCGGTCAGCACCTGGATGGTTCCGTCGTCTCGCCGGAAGGGGATGCTCACGGTGACTTCGCGACGCGCTACGGCGAGCATGCTGTACATGCCGTTGTCGAAGCTGAGGATCTCAACCGCGCGAGCTAACTGCGTGCGGGCATCGTCCAAAGGGCCGGAGTCGGCGGTAGCGGGTTTCGCCTGACCAGGGGCGTCGAGCAGCGCCACCGAGGAATGGTCGTCAGGCATCGTATCTCCGTCGTCTGCGTGTCAGTTACTGATCGTGGCTGAAGGCCTCGCGTCCAGTGTCGATTGCCGTAGGCCCTCGAGGCACTTACGCAGTGTCCGATTGCGGGGCGACGACCGACGCGCCGTTGGCCTGGCGTGCCGCCGCCGACGGGTTGTCTCACGATGAGGTCGGAACGGACAGTTCGTCTGTGGGCTGAAGCGATCGCGTGACCCATGGTGGGACGGCGGCTGACCGAGTCGCCATGATCCGAGGGCGAGGGACCGAATCGATGAGCGTCACCAGTGAACGAGCCGACCAGACCGAGACCGAGTCCGAGGCAGAGCGCGCCTACCGGCTCGACCGTAAGCACGTCTTTCACTCCTGGTCGGCACAGGATGCCCTCGACCCGATGGTGATCACGCGAGCGGAGGGGTCGTTTGTGTGGGATGGGGATGGGAAACGGTACGTCGACTTCTCGAGCCAGCTGGTCAATACCAACGTGGGTCATCAGCACCCAAAGGTCGTGGCCGCCATCCAGGCACAGGCCGGCACTTTGTGCACGATCGCCCCTCCGTACGCCAATGACGTGAGAAGCGAGGCCGCGCGGTTGATTGCGGAGGTGACGCCGGGCGACCTGGACAAGGTTTTCTTCACGAACGGTGGCGCCGACGCCAACGAACACGCTGTGCGTATGGCACGTCTGGTCACCGGCCGTCCCAAGGTCATGACGACCTACCGCTCGTATCACGGCGGCACGACGACTGCTGTCAACATGACAGGTGATCCCCGCCGCTGGCCGAATGATGTGGGTTCAGCCGGTGTCGTGCACTTCTGGGGTCCATTCCTCTACCGATCGGCCTTCCACTCGACGACGGAGGCCCAGGAGTGCGAACGTGCGCTGGAGCACCTCGAGCGGACGGTGTCCTTCGAGGGGCCCGACACGATCGCGGCGATCGTGCTTGAGGGCATCCCTGGCACTGCAGGTGTGATGATCCCTCCGCCGGGATATCTCCAGGGCGTACGCGAGATCTGCGACCGGTTCGGGATCGTCCTGATCTTGGACGAGGTCATGACCGGGTTCGGTCGCTCAGGCGAATGGTTCGCCTCGGCCGCGGCGGGGATCGTTCCGGACCTCATCACCTTCGCGAAGGGCGTAAACTCGGGCTACGTCCCGATGGGCGGCGTTGCCATCAACAGCGAGATCGCCGCGTATTTCGGCAATCGCACCTACCCGGGTGGGTTGACCTACTCAGGCCACCCACTGGCGGCCGCCTCCGCGGTCGCGACGATCAACGCGATGCGCGATGAAGGCATGGTCGACAACGCCCGGCGGCTCGGCAAAGAGATCATCGGACCCTGGCTTCGCGAGATCGCCAAGCGTCACCACAGCGTCGGTGAGGTGCGAGGTGCCGGGGTGATGTGGGCCATCGAGCTCGTCAGAGACCGTGACACGCGAGAGCCGCTGGCGCCGTACGGTGGGTCCAGCCCGGCGATGGTCGAGGTGGCCGGTTATCTCAAAAGGCCGGGGAATTGCATCCGATGCAGGATTCAGGGGGTGGAGACCCGAGCGATGCCGCGTAGTCACGGGGACCCGCGTCGTCGGGCACGAGCCCGGGATGAAGCGGCTCGGAGCTTAGAGCGAGGTCTGCCGCCGGTGTGCATCCTGCATCTGATGCATGATAGTGTCATCGGGTGTCGATGCGGGATGTGGATGGTTCGGCGGAGGGGCGGTCGCAGCGCGCGCCGGGTGACCCTGCCGCCCGGTTGCTGATGCCTGGGGTGGCGCTGTTCGCCGCGGAGGAGACGGTGTTGACGGCAATGCTGGAGGGCTGGGAGTTGCAGCAGCGGTCGCG
The DNA here is from genome assembly GCF_015040335.1 of Paenarthrobacter sp. YJN-D. NCBI lineage: Bacteria > Bacillati > Actinomycetota > Actinomycetes > Micrococcales > Micrococcaceae > Paenarthrobacter > Paenarthrobacter sp. YJN-D. The sequence goes on from NZ_CP053552.1 coordinate 14,040, forward strand.
GATGTTGTCTGGATTGACGATCGAGCGGCGGTTGCTCACGGTTCGCCGGTTCGTCTCGTTCACGAACGATTACCCGTGGCGCTGGACGCCGGGCGATGTCGAGGCGTGGACGGCGGAGATGGTCTCGGCGGGTTTGGCGCATTCGACGGTGCGGAATTACCAGATGGCGGTCGCGCTGTTCTGCGGGTATCTGTCCGATGCTCGCTACCAGTGGCACGAGGTGTGCGAACGACACTTCGGGGACGTGCCGGTTCAAATATTCCACGAGTGGAACACCGTCATCCACCGTACCGACTATGAGGGGCGGCCAGGGAACCGGCCGCTGTCGCGTGATGAGCTACAGGCGTTCTTTGACTACTGCGATCAGCGGGTTGGCCAGGTGCGGGCGCGGGGCCGGAAGGGATGGTTGGCGACGTTCCGCGATGCGGCGCTGTTCAAGACGATCTACGCCTGGGGGCTACGGCGCCGCGAAGCGGCGAAGCTGGAGATTGTCGACTGGTCGGCGAATGCCGCGGCTCCCGAGTTCGGCCGGTACGGGGCGCTGGCTGTTCGCTATGGGAAGGCGATGCGGGGCAGCCCGCCGCGCCGTCGCACCGTGTTGACGACCATGGGCTGGGCGGCGGAGGCCCTCGCTGAGTGGGTAGAGGAGGTGCGGCCGCTCTACGACGCCACGGGCACCGCGTTGTGGCCGACCGAGCGCCGTGCCGTCGTCGGCACCGACGCGATCTCGCGGCGGTTCTCCGAGTATCGAGACGCGATCGGACTGGACCGCAATCTCGGCCCTCACTGCCTGCGCCACTCGTTCGCGACGCATCTGCTCGAGGACGGCTTCGACCACCTGTTCGTGCAACAGCAGCTCGGGCACTCCTGGGGATCGACGACCGCGATCTACACCAGCGTCGGGGCCGACTACAAGAACCGAGCCCTGCGGCAAGCTCTTGACCGCGCTTTCCATCCCGAGACCTTGAACCGCGACTAGAGGAGCGACACGATGGCACGCACCCCCCAGCGCCGTCTGGGATACCGATGGCACCTGCGCCGGCTGATGGCTGAGCAGGAGATGTTCGCCACCACGATGCTCGTCCCGTTGCTTGCCGAGCGTGGTGTCCAACTCTCCGAGGCGCAGGTATACCGGCTAGTCACCGGCACCCCGGAACGGTTGAGCCTGCGCACTCTGACCGCGCTCTGCGACATCCTCAGTTGCACCCCGAACGACCTGATCGAGCCCGTCGCCGAGACTGCTGCCGCGAAAGCGACCGGCACCGGCGGGAAACCCGCGCGGGTCTCCGCGAAGGTCACCGCCCGCACTCCGCGGCGAGCGGAGGTCTCACACGCCAAGTGACCGAACAGATCTGTCAGCTCTGCGACCGCACCGCCATGAAGGGACGTGGGCTGTGCTGGAGTTGCGGCAAGGGCATCGGACGAGACCGAGGCAACTGCGCCAGATGCGGGAAGCCCAACCGGCTGCTCGACCATGACGATTGTTGTCGTTGGTGTCGTGAGCTGGCGCGGAAGCGCTGCCAGGACTGCGGACCGTGCGACGTTCCTCTCGTCGGCGTTGACGGGTCCAGGGTCTGCAACGCCTGCGCACTGCGTCGGGACCTCGACCGTGTGCTTGCCGGGGATGGTGTCCTGGCCCCGCTGCGCGAGTCGATCCTTGCCGCGGAGCCCCTCACGACGCGCCGCTGGCTGGCCCGTACCCGCGAGCTGCTGCAGGACCTCGACACCGGCCGTATTCCGCTCAGCCACGACACGCTCGACCAGTTCCCGCAACGTCGAGCAGCAGAACACCTGCGCGCTCTGCTGGTCGCCACCAGGCTCCTCGCGCCCGACCCGCACCGGAGCTTGCGCCGCCTCGAGACCCGCGTTCCGGACCTGCTCACCTCACTCGATCTCGAACACCGGCGGATCACGACGCGGTGGGTGAACTGGAAGGTCCTGCCCAGGGTACGGGCCCAGCACGAGCAACGGCGGGTCGACACCAGCGCACGAAACGCCACCCGCCAGATCGAGCAGGTCGTCGCCTTTCTCACCACCCTGCAAGAAGCTGGACGACACCTGGGCGAGACGACCCAGCACGATATCGACTCGTGGTTCGCCGGCCACGGAGCAATCCGGCACGTCGTTCGACCGTTCCTGTCCTGGGCCAGGCAGAGCCGCCAACTGCCACAACAGGTCGAGCTCCCGCGCGCCTACGTCGGACAACCCGTCGCCCCGATGGACTCCGAACAACGTTGGCAGATCGCACGCCGGCTGGTCACCGAGGATTCTCTTGATCCCGCGGACCGGATTGCTGCCGCGCTCATCGTGCTCTACGCGCAACCCTTGAACCGCGTCGTCGCGCTCACGATCGACGATGTCACGATCACGCAGACCGGCACGAGCCTGACGCTCGGCACCGATGCACTCGAACTACCTGAGCCGTTCGCGACCGTGATCCGCAGCCTCCCAGTCCGCCGCCGCCACGGCACAGCCGAGAACCTCCCAACCCGATGGCTGTTCCCTGGCAGCCACGCCGGAAAGCACATCACCGCGAACGCCCTCGCAAGCCGACTGCGTAGATCCCTGGGCATCCGGCCACGGCAACTGCGCCTGGCCGCCTCCGAACAACTCACCCGAGAGATCCCACCCGCGATGCTCTCCGGCGTCCTTGGCCTCCATCCACAAACCATCGTCCGCCTCAGCGCGAAAGCCAGCGGCTCCTGGGCGAACTATGCCGCCGACCCGTTGTCGACGTAAGCCGAAGCAAACACGACCCAGTCGCGGAGTCGGTGGATCCAGAGCAAGCGGACCGCGGATCGTGTCGAGCTGCGACCCATCGGCATGGTACTGGCCGACGAACGACGCGAGCTGCTCGAAGGGGTTCGGCGACCGGCGCGGCGACCAACGCGAGAGCTCCCCGAGCCCGCGGAGCGACCGACCACGCGCGTACTCAGCCGTGACGAACTCACGCAACCGAGCGCGCTGCTCAGTGTCCTGGGACAGCGACCTCCCTTTGAGTGGACAGAAGACTCCCCTGTGGGGGCAGCTGGTCTCCGTGTCCGGCGGATAGGTGATCCTTCTTGGCGTCGGTTCAAGGCGATCACCCCGCCTCCGGCGGTGGCCACGGCGAGTGGTTACCCACATCGTCCCGGAGCTCTTCGCTCACTCCCGGCGTTCGCAACCTCCCGAAGAAGAACACCACCTAGTCATCGCTCTTCGCAGAGGCTGGCGACGTGCGTTGGAAGCTCTTCCACTATGTACTGAGCGATGAGCTCGGTATCCGGCGTGCTCGCCCGGCCGCTGATCACGAAGCCACACTCCCCTGAGAAGTCGATGCCAGTGAGCGAGAGCTCCTCCAGATTGTCGGGCTGGGCTACCCGCAGCTCGAAGGCGTCGGGTCCGTTCACGACATCGCCTGAGTCGCCCGAGAACCACGCCTGTGCGTCCGTTGTGTCGAACCTGAGCGCGAAGCCGTTTCCTTCACTGTCCAGGGCCGTGACGCCGATGATGTCGCCGTCGGTCAGTACGCTCTCGGTTGTCAGCCCTACCGGGGAGCCAAGGTTCTCGAAGGCGGCCGCATCTGCGTCCGGAACGGGCTCGAATCCAACGGGTGTCTCCGGTGTGTCGCCGGGGGCGCCCATGCCGACGAGCGTGTCTAGGAGGTCGAACGAGGTCGCGTCGACAATGATCCATTCTTCGGGCCAACTCGGGTCGATCGGAACTCGCGGAAGGTCGCTTGCGGCGACGACCGTGATGCGGCCGGTGGTCAGATCCCGGTCGTAGCCCTCCACGACGGTGTCGACCCAGCCTGCGATGAGGATCGTGTCGGGGTTCTCCAGTTGGCGGGGATCGTCGAAGCTGGTTTCGGTGGCGGTCATGTTCCACCAGCCCTCGCCCGGGACCATCGTGAACGCTTGCGGCGAGGAGAGGTCTGCGAAGCCGTTGGGAGGGGTGACTTGAGCGCTCGGAGCTTCCGTTTCCGGATCGCCCGATTCGCTTGCACTGTCCGAAGGAGAGTCGGCAGGCGGCATGGGTGATGTGAAGAGCACGTTCCCTGCCACCAGAACTCCTGCGACGACTAGGAGAGTCGAGGCGAGCGCGGCTCCGAGGATCAGCCCGCTTCGCCTTCGCTGAAGAGCTCTAGCGCGTCGACGCACTGGATCAGTCGTAGTCATCTGTGCGGTGGGGAGGTCCGCCCGAAGCCATAGTTCCTGCAGTTCATTCTCCAGATCGTGTGTCACTGTCCAATCCTTTCGTGACTGTTCCAGCGTTCCTGCATGCGTTTGAGGGCGCGGTGGGCAGCAACCTTGACAGCGCTCTCGCTGATTCCCAGTTCCTGAGCGGTGTCCGCCACGCTGAGTCCCAGCAAGTAGCGGAGCGCGACGATACTTCGTTGCTTCTGAGATAGCGGCCTCAGCATCTCGGCGAGCACCAGCCGGGCCTCGACGTCGTCGCTGACGTGTCCCTGGGGACGATCAGGAACCGCGTCGACGAGTTCTTCGTGCCGTCGTCGCCGCCACATGTCGACGCGTAGGTTCATGAGCACACGACGCGCGTACCGCATGTGGTCCGCACCTGTGATCCGGTTCCAGTGAAGCAGCATCCGGGCTAGCGTCTCCTGCACCAGGTCCTCGCTGTCCGACCAATCGAGCGTCCGCGCCCACGCCAACCGTGCTAGATCAGGCGTCGCCGCGCGTGCGAACTCCTCGAAGTCGAGCTCCGAACTCTCACTCACAGATCAGTACTCCTTCAGTGGTTGCACGGTCTGCGTGGCCGAGGGTCGGCGGCCTGCCTACGTGGGTCTTTGAAGGTGTAGACGCGGCGAACCCCCCGGCGGTTACATCAGAACGACATCGCCCAATCTCTCGCTTGAGACCGGCAGGCCCAGCCCGGCTACACGTCAATGCTTGAAGGCACACACCCGGGTGCCTCACGACCTACTGTGACTGGCCCCTGAGGTCGGGTCCACACGGCGCGCCGACCCAGCCAGCCGTACGTACCCCGATAGGCGCGGGACCCACCGCTGGTTCACGCGCAATCGCTCTGGGTGCCTGACGAGCAGAACCTGGGTCTGGCTCCCGTCCAGTTGGTCCGAGTGCATGCCAGCTGGGGATCGCCGCGGCCCGGCGCGGTCGTCAGCAGGCAGCCGGCTCGTCCAAACGAGAGCCTCACCGAACCACGACAAGCCGCGCAGCGGGCTTGCCTTCGCGTCCGGGGCGGTTACTCCGAGGACCGTGGGGTGTCGTCCGGCGCGTTGGTGGTTGTGAGCGACAAACTCTGGAAGATGCTGCGCGTACGCATTGCCAACGACGATGCGCTAATTTCTTATGCCTGAAGCCACTGTTCTACACCGGGCAGGTTCCGGTACAACTGAGAATCTTGATCTTGCTAACGTAGACCTGGTAGTTGCCGAACGAGTAGCACTGCTGCTTCGTCGAGACTGGACCACGGACAGTTGACCAACGGGGTGTATACGCGCCGCCCCACCAGTACACGTTTCCGCGCGTGTTCCACGGGCACACCGCAGTGGGAGGGTTGTCAGAGCGAAGGCTGGGCGAGATCGTGTGCGTACCGACACCCGAGCGGCAGAGAGCGTACCAGTTGTCATCGAAGGCCTGGGTATAGGCGAATCTGTAAGACCCAGCGCCACAGTAGTAGGTAGTGCCGGAGGCGATCTCGATCAGATCGAGGGCCTCCTCCAGTTCGCTCATCTGCTCCGGAGTGAGCGGATCGACTTCGCGATCTCCCGCGCTCGACGCGCCGAACGCGGTTCCAGCGGTTCCTGTGGCACTGAGGTCTGCAGCACCCACCAACTCGACGTCCTCAGAGTCGATGAGTGTCCATCCAACGGCTCCGCCGCTGTCGGCGAGCGACTCCACGGCAGCAACCATGTCCGAGGCAAGCGAGTCCACGACCGGGTCCGTCACAGCGAGAACGTACGCAGGATCGTCGAGCAACTGGCTGGACAAGTCATCCGCAGGACTGCCCGGTGGAGCCTCTCCCGGCGGCATCAATGCCTCAGTCGATGCGTTCGCGATGCCCGCGATCGCACCAGTCGCAATCGTAACGACTGACGCTGAAACGACCAGTCTCTGCCACACGGTACGCCCCCTTCGGCTAGAACTAGGGACATAGTGGCCTCGCTCACGGTGCGCCGTCAAGGGGACGACGATCCTCAGAAGTAGTGCCCGTGTAGCGACGGTCGTGCCTCATAAGTGAGTGCACGTCTGGCCGGGACGCTGGAGGGCATGGATCGTGAGTTGTCGATGGCGACACGGACAGAGATCACGGCGAAGTACGCCAGGGCGTATCGGGGCTCTTCGAGGTCGGATCGGTCGCGTCTGCTGGACGAGGTTGTGGCGGTGACCGGCTGGTCGCGTGACAACGCCAGGCGGCGGCTGGCGCAGGCGCTCGGTCCGCGTCCGGTGCGGACCAGGGCGGGTCGTCCACGTAAGTACTCGGCGCAGGCGCTGGCTGTGCTGGAGCGGGTGTGGGCGATCAGCGGCGGTAGCTGCGGCAAGTACCTGGCACCGGCGATGGAACCGCTGCTCGATGCACTGCAGCGGCATGGCGAGCTCGTGGAAGGCAAGCGCGGTTATGACGCGCAGGTGCGGGTCGAGCTGCTGGCGATGAGCCCGGCCACGATCGACCGGTATCTCGCCGCCGCGAAGGCCGGTGGGGCGTTGAAGGGGATCAGCGCGACCAAGTCCGGAACGCTGCTGCGCAACTCGATCACGGTCCGCAAGGCCGGTGACGAGGTCGAGGCCGAGCCCGGGTTCTTCGAGGTCGACACGGTCGCGCACTGCGGGCCGACGTTGAAGGGCGAGTTCGCCCGCACCGTGAACCTGACTGACGTGCTCACCGGGTGGGTGTTCACCATCGCGATCCGGAACAACGCCCGCGTCCACATGCTCGGCGCGCTGGAGCGTGCCGTGAGCACGATCCCGTTCGAGGTCGCCGGCATGGACTGCGATAACGGATCCGAGTTCATCAACCACGACGTGATCGGCTGGGCCGCCGGGCGTGAGGTCTACTTCACTCGCTCCCGGCCCTACCGCAAGAACGACCAAGCCACCATCGAGTCCAAGAACAACCACTTGGTGCGCCGCTACGCCTTCCACTGGCGTTACGACACGCCCGAGGCGCTGGCGCTGCTGAACCAGCTCTGGCCGCTGGTCAACGACCGGTTGAACTACTTCACCCCGACGAAGAAGCCGATCGGATGGGCCAGCACCGCCACCGGGAAACGGCGCCGGATCTACGACCAGCCACGCACCCCGCTAGACCGGCTGCTGGCCGCTGAGACGATTTCAGCTGCACAAGCTGCCCAGTTGCGTGCTCGCCGCGCCGCGATCAATCCCGCCGAGCTCGCCCGCGACATCCAACGCCTCCAGGACAAGCTCACGGGCCTAGCCAAACGGCCCACCGAGGACCTCGCCGACAGCCTCGTCAAACCGCTCCCCGACACCAGGCGCGGCGTCCACACCCGCCGCACAGCATGACCCACCACGCGGGCCTCTACTTATGAGGCACGACACCGCCCACGCGGGCACTTGACATTGAGGCACTGCGGGGGAGACGTGGGCAAGCATCGCGTTGGACCGCCCGCGTCTGAGGCGACCGACTGTTCAATACTCATTGATCATCGTGGAGTGCGACTTCATCCCAGCCCTCGCGACAGCGGAGTGCGAACGCGGCCGACCTGACTTGCGCGATCGCACGTCTAGGGCAGGGGCGAGTAGATTGCCCCGGTTGCGAAGATCGTGACCAAGCCAGCAGCGACAATCACACCAGTCGCTACCGGCGCGACAGTACGATGCCATCCGGCCTTGCGGCGCAGTGCGAGAGTGCCGATCACTACCGGCGCCAATGCTACGAACAGCAGCAGCACCCCTAACACGGCGACGCTGGGCGCTGTGATCTCGTCGAAGAAGTCCACCACCGCGATCGGGCGCCAGATAGTCATCGACGCCATCAGCAACGCCATTGAGGGGATGAGCGCGAGTAGCCCTGACACGAGGCAGCACGCAGCCAACCCCAAGCCGGCCAGCCAGCGGACGCTCAGGCCCGTGTCCGCGGTCGGAACTGAGCTGCTGGAAGTCACGGCAGCATCATCTCACCCCTACCGTAGGCCGGCGTTGTATCCCTCGAAGATGTCGTAGAAACCGACCACGGCGCGCGCGTACCGCTCCGCCTCCGAGCCGGAGCCGTTGTACCTGCGGATGATGTCGAAGATCTCCGTCGACGTGTAGTTGGTCCGCGGCGGACCGCTGACACCGACATCATCGGCCCCCCACATCAGAACCTGGGGCACGGCCGAGAGGTTGTACTCCACGTCGTCGGCAAGGCTGCTCCACACCTGCCACATGTCCGTCGGGCTGTCGGTGTTCAGCGCGTCGCCGGAGGTGAGGAAGTTGTTCGCGAGCGCCCAGTTGTGGGCCGCGATCGCTGTGGCAGCGAAGATCTGTGCGAAGCCAGTGCTGGAGTCCTCGGTGACAGGGATCGGTGCGACGGGAGGCGGGCCGATGGGGTTCTGCTGCCAGATCTCCAGCTCCTCCAGGTACTGGTACCAGTTCCGCACAGCAGTGTCGGAAGCCGTGTCGGCGATGTTGCGCCGCCAGTACTCCCACGCTGCGACGGCCTGGATGAGCGCCTTGCGGATGCCCCACGCACGTGCCAGCGAAGTCACGAGTGCGTCGTTGTACAGGATCGCGGTGACGGTGGCCGGGATACCTCCGTAGGTGGGCAGGATCGGTGGGTCGTACTCGGTGAGCGAGTCCACGTAGTCCTGCAAGTCCGACTCCAGTGCGGAGGTCAGGGTCGGGTCCCAGCCGACGTCGAGCGCTGCGGCGCCCGTAGGGGCCGTGACCGAAGACTGCCCGGCGTCGCGGCCAGAGTAGATGTTGTTGTCGATCTCGATGCTGGAAGCACCAGACCCGACCGTCACGGTGGAGATCTGGTCGAAGGCCCAATTCTCCGGCAGCAGGTAGCCGAGGTTCCCGCTGTACCCGGTGCTCATGCCGGCGACGAAACTGAACTCAGCCAGGCCCTCCTCGGACACCCGGCGGCACACGTTTCGTGTTCCGTAGACCCCGATGCGGTACCTGTCTCCGAGGTGGTGCATCATGCTGGCGATGCCGCGGAAGTGAGGTAGGACACGATTGGCGATGTCGTCGTCGGTGGCGTCGAAGTCGACCGCGAAGTAGATCGTGGTCGCACGCCCGAAGCCGTACCCGGCGGCTGCGTCAACCGCTAGGCGGGCGTCGATGGCGCCCTGCGGCTCTGAGAAGTACAAGGCGCTGGCCGCTGTGGTCTGGTAGATCGGGAAGATCCGCAGCCCGGCCGCGAAGATGTCGGTCAGCTCGCCCGCCTGGATCTTCTTGTTCAGAGCGCCGGCGCCGGAGACATTGGTCAGATAGCGGCCTACGACCTCGCGGCCCTGGGCCGTGAGTGCCCCTGCGCGGGCGGCCGTGACCTGGGTGATGGTGTCGGCTGCCTCGCCGACCCGGTCAGGGTCTCCGTTGGAGACCAGCAGGGAGGACCAGGTCTGGTAGTTGCTCTCACCGGTGACCGGCAGAAGGCAGAAGGTCTGGAAAGCTAAGACCTTCGTCGAGTCGGCGGCGCTAAACGTGCCGTTGAAGTCGGCGTCGTAGGAATTGAAGCGCAAGGCGGCCTGGAACAGGCGGACCAACTTCGAGGCCCCGGAGTCGGCGGATCCGACAGCGACGGTCGGCGCACTGGCGACCGCGGCGCGGGTGCCGGGTCCGTAGTTGCCGTTCGCGCCGGCCACCGCGAGTTGCTCCTGGATGGCATAGACGAGCGCCTTCTGCACGTCACGGGAGTAGCTGCCGTCGGCGGGGATGATCGAGAACCAGGATCGGGACAGGTAGGTGGCGTTCATCCACTGCTGGACCTGCCGAATCGCTGAGGTCCCGGAGCCGACGAGCACGTAGGCGTCCATGTTGAGGATGGCCTTGAACAGTTTCGAGGTGACCGTCCCGGTCTGCGCGACTCCGATGTTCGACTGGATCGCTCTGACTCCTGTCTCGGTCTGGGTGGACCAGCTTCCGGGTAGGGCTCCGTCGCCGCCGTTGTAGCCCTTGGCGTACAGACCCCCGATCAGCAGGTTGTAGATCTGCGCGATCTTCGGGTGCGCGGTCGAGGGTCCGATCGCTCCGATGGCGTCCAGGGCGGCGACCGTGCTTGGGCCGAAGGTGTCCGAGAGGGCGGTGATGCCCAGCTCGTGCTGGAGCGCGCGCGTCAGCGCCCGCATCGTCGGCCAGCCGGTGCGGCCGGTCACCTCGATCGGGTTCCACCCTGTGACGCCCGTGTAGGTGTCATTGAGGTAGTCCTGTACGTTCTCCACCCACGGATCGGACATCTCGCTCCTCACAGTCACAGGACGCGGCCGTCGGCGGTCCCCATCGCCGGGAGCGTACGTCGGGTGCCGCGCATAGCCAGATCGGCAGACTACCAGTGAGGCTGCGGCCTCCGGCGGCGTCGATCCGTTCCCTCCCTTGGTGTGGAGGCGGCCTAGCGCAGCGAGCCGCCACCCGGGGCTTAGATGTTCTGACTCATGACGTTGGTGACGCCGGTTCGCAGTCGTGACGCCGGGGGTCGGTCACCGGCGGCAGTGTGTGCCCGATGGTAGTTGTAGTGGATGTTCCAGGCGCTGATGGCGGCGGTGCGTTCGGCTTCGCTGTTCCAGGCGTGGGCGTAGAGGAGCTCTTCGGCCAGGATGCGCTGGTAGCGCTCGACTTTGCCGTTGTGCCGCGGTGTGTAGGGGCGGGTGCGCTGATGCCGGGAGGCGTGCGCGAGCACGGTCCGGGTGAAGTCCGCTGCGCGGTAGTTGGAGCCGTTGTCGGTGATCACCCGCACGATCCGGGTGATGCCGTGGGCGGCGAAGAAGGCTCGGGCTCGGTGGAAGAAGCCGATCGTGGTCGTGGCGGTCTCGTTGGGCAGCGCCTCGGTGTAGGCCAGGCGGGAGTAGCCGTCGATGATCGAGTGCAGGTAGACGTACCCGGCCCGGGCGCCGGCCTTCTTGGCGGCCCTGGACTTCTTGTGCTGGGCGCTGCCGTGGCCGTGGGCGCGCCAGCCGCCACCGTCGGGGATGCGGCCGACCTTCTTGACGTCCAGGTGCACCATGTGGCCGGCGAACCGTGCGGTGATCGTGCCCACCACCCGGTTGCTGTGCCCCTCAGGGTCCAGATCCTTGCGCCGGTTGATGCCCAACCTGCGCAGCCACCGGCCCACGGTCGCGACCGAGCAGCGGTGGCCGCGGCCGTTCAGCTCCCGAGCGATCTGCCGGGCGGTCCACTTGTGTTCTCGGCGCCAGGTCTCGATCAGGTCCACCACCGCCGGCGCCAGCTGGGTCGGGCGGGCAAACGGCGCGCTGGAGCGATCGATCAAGCCGTCTTCGCCGTCGGCGTCGTAGCGGGCTTTCCACTTCGACAAACAGGCCCGCGAGATCCCTGCCTCGGCGGCCACGTGAGCGATCGGGCGGATCTGGCAGCGCTGGATCAGGCGAAGCCGGCCAGCAGGGGTCAATGGAGCGTTAGCGTGACTCATCGAGGGGTAGGTCCTTCAAGCAGAACGGTCGTAGAGGTACTTCCATCCTGCCGCCGGGGACCTACCCCTCGCTCACACCCCC